>DATEOO010000108.1:0-2845 GCA_035274085.1 Candidatus Nitrosocosmicus sp. | reverse complement strand
AGACTGAATTCATGAGACTGGGTTTCTCTATTAGTATTAGGTAGCCAATTGAGTTGTTAGAATAATTTTTAGCGTAATCCATTGCTTCACTTGTTATTTCATTACCTGCCAATAATGCCAGTCCAACATATTTATTGCTGGTTTTAGAATATTCTAACACTGATCTAATAAAAGCCTTAATCTCAGTAGTATCAATTGTGTTAGGGATGGTAACTATCTTTCCAACTACAGCTCCATACTCATTTAGTTTGTTTCTGAGCATGTCATCGTCCTTACTGTTATCTTTAGATATTAACTTGTCGCCATCGATCAAAACGTCAAACAATGTTTCTTTTGTACCCCCCTGATCAAAGAAAGAGTCAATATTATCCTTATTTTTGGAAATATACATTTTAATTGGCTCACCGATTTCACCAATATTCTCAATAATGGAAAATAGGAGGGTTTTCCTATCTAGATTTGAAAGACCCATACTAATTAAAGATCCAATGGAGTTCTTCTCAAAAACATAAGCCCAATTGTCAAGTTTCTTTCGAGTATTTAATATGATTCTTAACATTAATACGATGATCCCTATGGCAACAAAAGCTATTAATGAAAGAACAATATCATACTCATCTTCAGATAAAAATTTTATATATCCTTTAACTGCTGCCGTATCTATAAAAACAAGTAATGCAAAGGCCACTAACACTGATAGTAGTACATAGAGTATGCGCTCTATGGAATGAATTGATGTTACAGCCCTTTGTGAGTATGTAGTTATAAGAGTAGGAGAGAAAGAATTCAAGTCTGAATTGTCTTGGTTGTCGAAATTTTTCATTAACTAGGATTTTATTTATTTACAGAAAGTATATAAATTAAATAGTAACTAAATTACAGTAGTAAGATAATAACAAAGAATTCGACTAGCAGAGATGCTTGAAATATGTCAAACACTGAGGGTTAGATTTTAAAACCGATGATTTGTGTATCGCAGAGTTATTGAGTCAGAGAGCGTTAAGTAAGACAATATTGATGGTTATACATTCATGGATAAGTTTACCAAAGTAAGAACTTTATGTTTATGGCAAACCATCCATCTTTGTGATTATGTAATGGGACCTGTTACCTCAGCAATGGCAACAACAATAACAACTGGAATGACCACAATAGCCAATATCCTGTAGTCTGATTGAAATTGTTCCTACTTATTACGAGGATTATATCTTAGGAATCTTTGATCTAAGTTACTTGATCACGATATTTTAAAGCATTTGCTACGGTATTATCTATAGACTAGTCCGGCAAATCTCAAATCAAAAGATAATCATATACCGAAAGCTAAAAGCCTGAGTAAATAAACTAGACAATATTGATCAGAATTTTTGCTGTTCAACTTGTTTTTTCTTGGGTATGAATAATCGGTTGCCTTTTCTGACTATTTAGACATATTGCATTGATCAAATGAAATTGCAATTAATAAAGCTAAGTAGTTTTTAGAAGGAGTTATCAAACAGACAAAATACACAAATGCCTTTAATTGAGCATTATAAATATTAAATGTTGACCTTCTCTGACCTTTCATTTTCTATATCCAGAATGCAAGGACGGATAAACATAGTACTATTGCTCAGGTTCAAGGAAAAATAGAATATCAAAATGTTTTTTAATATGTTCAAAGCATGTTAGACTACCATAAGCGAATTACTTCCATTAAGGTCCTACACTATCTCTGGTGCTAGGCCTTAATAGTTCTTTTATGTTCTAATCATTTGTTTATAATTGGAGGATAAAGTCAATTATTCATTAGTATAAGCAAGGGTATAAAATCCTTTGAAGGAATCAGCTATTGCATAGAAACGATGTTTTAGGTAAGCGAAGCACCCCTCCCTACCAGGAACGCCCAAAGCAGTTAAGGTGAACACTACTTATTATATTCAACTCAGGATTTCTTATGGAAATATTATTTTATCGAAAATAGATTGAATCATTGGTATTTCATTCATAAAACTAATTTTTAGATACCAAATTTATTTTATTCACTTGATGTTCATTTTTTTACTTGTCAAGTTGATGACTAACTGATGTCTTTTTGATTTGACAATGGCTATTTATTTTCATAAATGAAATGCTTGTAGTCAACCGATTGGCGTTTGTCGTCTATATATGTGTATTCAATCTAGGTAATCTTAAAGAATGGCTTGTTTAGGTCATTGTAATTGTATTGTCACTGTGCTGCTTTTACTATTGTACCACATTTGTATTTCTATTGTATTACCATTCTATTCTTAATCTAATCTAATCTAATATTAGCTTCTTCTTACGCCGACGACTAACCATTATTATATTGTTATTTTCATTTTCATTTTCATTTTGGTTTTCTTGACTTTGTTGTTCACTTACTACTTCAAGACCTGTCATATTTTTATTATTTTTTAGTCTTTTTCTTATTGAAGGCTTGGTAATAATATCAATTGATTTCTCTAGAATTTGTTGTTCTTTTTGTTCTTGTAGTTGTTCTTGTTGTTCAGAAACACCATTTTTTAGAGTGTCATTTGAATAAACTAGAGAAGGTGAATTGATTACATAGTGTCTATGTCTTTTTTCAACATCTTTATTGTCTCCTTTGAGGACTTTATCTATTTCTTTTGCCAAAATCTTCTTGACAACTTCTTTGAGTTTATCTGTATCAGGACCAGGTGGATAAGTGGCTAATAAATATTCAAATATTTTCATGTACTCGACTACTTTGTTGCGATATTCCTCCTCAGATGGTTTGTGATTTTTTGTTATTTTAAACCAAGTAGTTGCACATTGAGCAGGATAGGCTTTTGCAAGTTCTTCTATTACACGCTCCATTTCA
>DATEOO010000107.1:0-2042 GCA_035274085.1 Candidatus Nitrosocosmicus sp. | reverse complement strand
TACTTCGTAAACAACCTCTTGATAAATGATATTTGATATTTTAGTTTACCTACACTGGTGCCCTATTCCATAATCTAGTTCAGAGTACATCAAACTAACAAACCAACAAACAACTAATTTCATTTCAAACTATTATTTTCCATATCATTTATTGATTAAACAACTGTTTACTATTCTGTGACAAACAGTATACAATGCTAAAATCAAAATGCCTAACGAAACTAGTCGTAGCGGAGTTTGATAATTTGTAAGAAATGCAGTAGCAATTATGC
Source organism: Candidatus Nitrosocosmicus sp. (assembly GCA_035274085.1). Taxonomy (GTDB): domain Archaea; phylum Thermoproteota; class Nitrososphaeria; order Nitrososphaerales; family Nitrososphaeraceae; genus Nitrosocosmicus. The sequence continues at coordinate 1,770 of DATEOO010000107.1, read as the reverse complement.
CAGCACTACCAAAGGTAGAAATTATTATAAATCCTATTGAAGAACAACTTGCGCATATGCTAGTTATTAGTGTTAGGAATGAACCTGAAATTAATGACTTGTCTAGTTTAATGCTTGAATTTCTTAAAAGGTAAATGTTCATTGGAATGATAACTCCAAGAAGTATTGCACTTGCAGTAGACAAAATAAATCCGACTATAGCATCGTCTGGTATATAAAAATAAAATATAGGAGTAAAATAGAGTAGTTCGTCAAAAACATTAAAAAAAATCCAAAATAAGACAAACACCAAAAGGGCTAATCCGATATATATAATTGGATTTGAACCGTATACTATTTTGAATGCGCCAAGTCCTGACATTTAATTTTTATCTATTTTACCTTCTAGGTTATCAATTACTGACTTGAATATTGGAAACGGCTTTGGACCTTGAATTTTTTCAACAATCGAACCTTCGCTGTTCATTATTATAAAAGATGGAGTTTCTGTAAATCCTAGAGAATTTGCCAGGGTAACATCTTTGTCTACTAATGATTCATATTTTTTAGTGTTAAAACAGGAGTTAAACTCAGTAGTGTTTGTACCTGGTATCTGTGAAGCAAATTTCTTCAAGTTTTCAGTATTAACCCAGTCAGAGTCTATAGGGCCTTGATTGGCATACAAAATCTTATGAAACTCCCAGAATTTTCCTTGATCGTTTGTGCATTGTGCTGCTATTGAAGCATTTTTAGAATCAAATCCTCTGTTTGGAAGATGCTTAAATACATACACTGCTTTACCTGGTTGTACATATGAGGAATTAATTTGTTGTTCCGTATTGTCTACATATCTCTTACAAAGGTAACATTGAAAATCGCTAAAGTCTATGATTACCAGTGAAGAATTAAGATTTCCTTGATATGGTGAGCCTTGGCTAATGAGATTGGATAGGGTTAGATTGTCTGGAATTTGTGCAACAGCGATGGCAACGTCAACAATATTGTTCATATTAGAATTACTTGATTTTTGATAATCGATACTAAATGCCATTAATAAGAAGAAAAAAAATACAAAGACAAAAGAAGATGAAAATAAGCAAACACTATGTTGAGTAAATATCATGCTCTAAAAATTATTATAATCATTTCCTGTATATACTATATCCTTCTATATCTGGATCTATTTGAGATTGACTACAACCTAATCCGAAGAGTATATTGAAGTAATCTTTTATGTAGAGCATCAATGAAACCTATATGTTCATTAGATTCCGCATTGTTAGATGGGATACGGACTGGTCTATAGTTGTACTAGACTACAAAGTTTGTGGGTACCTCAGTCATTGCATTAATCTGTAGAATAAAGTTTGAATGAATAACAAATACTGATATACTATTGGAACATCTATAACGAAGTGTCACTTGATTCGACCTGTAGCCTTGCATAGTCAATATTTGATGTACATATATAATGATACAAATAATTAATTAATATTAGAGCTTGGAACTTGCCGCTCTGTCATAAAAACATGGAATCTAAATCTATCGAGAATAACAGTAAAGAAGTGGAGTTTGAATTATTTAAATCGAACTATTTTAGGATTGAAATTAAGGAGGGTTTGTTCTTACGACCATACAAACTCAAGCAAATTTCAAGTCAATATTAGACATTTCTAATTTCCTATACTTCCTATCTCCATAATTTTAGAAAGAACTAGTTTTTCAACATACAGACAACAAAGGTTTTTTTTAACTAATTTTATGGGTATAAATAAGACGAGGTTCCGCATA
>DATEOO010000106.1:0-8660 GCA_035274085.1 Candidatus Nitrosocosmicus sp. | reverse complement strand
GGTAGGGTTAGCTACATTCTTTCCTGCTATGTCAAAAGCTGCGCCATGCACCGGTTCAAACATTGCAAAATCTTTCCCAATATTGGCAGCAGGAGCTAATCCAATACTTCCTGTAACTTGTGCAGCTTCATCTGATATAATATCTCCAAATAAATTCGTGGTTAAAATGGTATCAAATCGATTTGGATTTCTGATTAACTCCATTGCACAAGCATCCACATACATTTGTTCAAATTCAATGTTGGGATATGCCCTAGCTACTTCCTTGGACGTGTCTATAAAAAGTCTATCGCTTTGTCTTAGCACATTTGATTTGTGTACAATCGTTACCTTCTTTCCCCCTCTTGAATTGGTGATCCTAAATGCATGTTCTGCGATACGTTTGGATGCCTCCTTGCTAATCTTTCTTAAGGATATGACAGTATCGTCATCCGAATAAAATTCCCAACCTAGGTACAAGTCCTCCGTATTCTCCCTGACAGTAATGAGATCAACATTACTAGAAATAGATGGAATATTTGGATAGTTTTTTGATGGCCTTACATTAGCATACAATTCAAAATATCTTCTCAATACTAATACAACATCTGCGGCCGATTCCCCAACAGGAGATTTCAGGCATGCTTGAGAGTTTTTGATTTTATCAAAGGTTTCATCAGGAAGGGGGTTATTATACTTTGATTTAGCATTATCGCCTGCTTCTACTCTTGTAATATGAAACTTTAGCTTAGATGATTTGTCATGGATATTCATTAAAATGCTATAAACACATTCTGATAACTCAGGACCAATACCGTCGCCATCAAGAAGAGATATATTATATGTCGTCATTCATCTTTCTCTAATAATCCAAGAAGTAATTATTTCGTAGGCTCTCCTGCTTGAATCATCTTTTTTAACATTGTTTTATTTATAGCATCGATCATTGCCTGAACTGATGCCACGACAATATCTTCTCCAGATTTTCTAGCAGAAATAATATTACCTTCTTTATCTTCTACTTTTACTGATACCTCAGCCAGTGCATCTGAGCCTCCAGTAATTGAATCTAACTTATATTCTCTTATTTTGATATTTGCAATACCGTGGGCAATCGTTTGTATGGCCTTTAATGCTGAATCGACTGGTCCTACGCCAGTTTCTGAGGCGATAAAATCTTTGCCATGAATATTAAGTTTGACCACTGCGGTTGGAATAATATGCAGTCCAGTCACTATATGAAAGTCATTAAGTTTAAAGTTTTCATCGAATTCCCTGTTCTTTAATACCTCTGATGCTATGGATAACAAATCAGAGGTAGTTATGGATTTCCCACCGTCTGCTATCAATTTCTGTTTTTCTACAATTTCTTTGAGCTGCAAATCCGATGCTGTAATTCCAAATTCGGTGAGTATTGCCTTGATTCCATGAGCACCAGCATGCTTACCGGCTTGCATCCATCTCTTTCTGCCGACTAATTCGGGGCTAATTGGTTCATAAGTCAAAGGATTATTTATAATCCCATGCGTATGTATACCTGATTCATGTCCGAAGGCATTCTCCCCTATAATGGCCTTATTAGGCTGCACTATTATTCCCATAGCACTTGATACAAATTTTGAGACATCATACAATTGTTCGGTTAAAATGTTATGAGGTATTTTAAAAAGACACTGACACGCCATAACTAATTCTTCTAATGCCGCATTACCTGCTCTCTCGCCTAAACCGTTTATTGTAACGTGTGCACAAGTTGCACCTGCCTGAAAGCCAGCTATCGAATTTGCAACGGCCAGGCCAAAATCATTATGACAATGCACACTTACAGGCAAGCCGGTTACCTCTGCAACTACTGATACCAACTTCGACATATATTGTGGCGTTGAATATCCTACGGTGTCAGGAATATCGATCCTATCGGCGCCGGCTAGTGCAACTGATTTGAAGATTTTATTTAAAAATTGTACATCGGATCTAGTAGCATCTTCAGCGGAGAATTCGACAACCAATCCATGTTTTTTGGCATATTCTACTGCAAAAATGGCCTTTTCCAAGACCTGTTCTCTTGTCATCTTTAGTTTGTATTGTAAATGTATATCTGACGTTGCAATGAAAGTGTGAATATATTTCAAATCACTTTTGAGCGCAACATCTATATCATTTTGCGTAGTACGCGCTAAACCACATATCTCGGCCTTCAACCCTTGTTTAATTATTCTTTTTATAGCTTCCACTTCACCTGGTGAGACTACCGGAAACCCCGCTTCAATTGTATCTACTCCTAATTCATCCAACTTCATTGCTATTTCTACTTTCTGATCTGGAGAAACAGTTACTCCTGGAGTCTGTTCACCATCTCTTAAGGTAGTATCAAAAATCCTGATCTTTTTTATAGCATCAGAGGTCATCATTTACAGCTCCCCTTGGCAATGCAGAAACGCCTGTTCTGGCTACTTGGATTATCCCATAACTTGAAACAAGATTTTTGAATGCATCAATCTTGTCTGGCGTCCCTATTATTTCTACGGTAATAGTCTCGTTACTAATGTCCATTATATTACCTCTATATATGGATGCAAAATTTGCGATTTCTATCCTAGTAGTGGGATCCTTGGCGTTCATCTTGATCAGCGCCAATTCTCTGTATACAGCGTTCTCCTTGTTTAATACATTGATTTGAATTACATCGATCAACTTTTGTAATTGCTTGACCAATTGTTCTAATGTCTTAACATCAGATACCGTTGTAATAGTCATCCTTGATAAGTCCGGTTTTTCGGTAATACCTACAGTTATACTTTCGATATTAAAGTTCCTGGACCTAAATAGATTGGTAATTCTAAAAAGAACTCCTGGTTTATTTTCGACGATGACCGATAGAATATACATCTTGTTTTCATTATCATCATCAAAAATTGTATTCCTATTTTTTTGCATACTTTATCATGCTCCAATAATCATATCTTTAAGGCCGGTCCCTGGAGCTACAAAGGGATATACATCCTCATCCGGATCTATTGGAATGTCAATGACAGTAGCAACGTCCGATTTGACGGCAACTTTTAGTGCCTTGTCTAATTCAGCCATCGACCTTACACTATAAGCTTGAGCACCATATGATTCTGCCAATTTGCAATAGTCAGGACAATTCTTTTGATGTACTCCACTATATCTCCGGTTGTAAAAAGTTCTCTGCCACTGTGCAACCATGCCTAACATTTGATTATTAAGTAAAAATACAATAACTGGCAATTCCTCTAAGACTGAAACTGCAAGCGAATTTTCAGTCATGTTAAATGATCCATCCCCAGCAATATCTACTACCTGTACATTATTTCTTGCAGCCTTCGCTCCGATAGAGGCCGGAAAACCAAATCCCATTGTACCCAATCCAGTGGAGCTGAAAAATGTCCCAGGAGAGATGACGTCAAAGTGCAATGATGCCCACATTTGGCATTGTCCCACTTCCGTAGTCACGATTCCATCCGCTGGCAAGATCTCACGTAACTTCTTCAATGCTTTCTTAGCCGTAATATCTCGAGCATAATCCTTGATACTGTCTTCATAATAATGAACTAGTTCCTTTTTTCTCCCCAACCATAATTTGGAAATTTCTTCGTTTGTTTTAAAATTCTTCGGTACTAATTTTATTAGACTTCTTAATGATGATTTAACATCTCCAATTACCGCCGCATTTACGGATTTATTCTTACCAATTTCAGCCGGATCTACATCAAAATGAATAACGTTGATATCTTTGCCAAATTCATCAAACCTCCCAACAGTCCTGTCAGAGAATCTAGCCCCTATTGCAAGTATGCAATCTGCTTCTTGCACCATTTTATTAGCTTCGGCATGTCCATGCATTCCTATAGGACCCAGTGCCAAGGGATGATTCTCAGGAAATGCTCCCTTTCCCTTAAAAGTAGTCACTACGGGTATTGAAAGTAACTCTGCCAATGTTTGTAATTCAGAAAATGCGCCAGAAAGGATAACTCCCCCACCAGCCATTATCATAGGTTTTTCGGCCTTAAGTATCATTTCACATGCCTTGTTAATCTCTGATAAATCCGCATCAACTATAGGATTATAGCCTCTAACTTTAATATATTCAGGAAAATCCATTTTCGTTACTTGTTGCTGTACATCTTTTGGTATGTCTATTAATACCGGACCTGGTCTACCACTCTCAGCTATGTAAAATGATTTTTTAACCATTTCAGGTATCTCATTTGCAGCTCTTGGCTGGAATGCATATTTAGTAACTGGATTAGTAACTCCTATAATATCTGTTTCTTGGAAGGCATCTTTGCCAATCATAGGTAAAGCAACTTGACCTGTAACTGCTATAATTGGAGATGAGTCTGCATATGCTGTAGCTATTCCGGTAACAAGATTAGTGGCACCAGGACCTGAAGTTGCAAAACATACTCCTGCTTTCCTTTTAATCCGAGCATAACCATCAGCCATATGTGCGGCAGATTGCTCATGTCGGACCAAAACATGTCTTATTTTAGAATCTACTAATGCATCGTATATCGGAAGGTTTGCTCCGCCAGGAAGGCCAAATATATAATCTACCTTTTCCTTTTCTAAAGCGACCATCAAGGCCGCCGCACCAGAAATTTCACTCATAATTAATACAACTCCTATTAATCAAATCTAAAATTATAATAGTAAAAAATCTTTAACATGCAATATTTTTCTATTTGCTATATCATAATTCATTGTTTTAATTAATCCCATTCATTATTTATAAACAAAGTTAATTTATAAATTTTGTTAGATTTAAGGACCTATTCCTTGGATACTACCGGTTTTTTTAATAAACTAGTTCGATACTGTTTTATTCCTTGTTTTTTTTCTAATCTCCTCAGTCATGGCGGACATATTGCTGTACTGATCATATGCTTCCTGTACGGTAGAATTTTCATGCACAATGGCCCTGACTGCCTTTATCATCTCAACTGGATTATCTGATTGCCAAATGTTTCTGCCCATATCAACCCCCGATGCTCCATCATTTAATGCATCAAAAGTTAATTGGAGGGCCTCCCTTTCTGCCAACTTTTTACCGCCTGCAATAATTACGGGGACAGGACATCCTTCAACCACTTTATTAAATTCGGGGCAATGATAAGTCTTTACAACATGAGCCCCAAGTTCAGCTGCGATCCGACATGCCAAACCTAAATAACGCGAATCTCTCGCCATTTCTTTACCAACCGCTGTCACTGCTAATACTGGAATACCATATTTTTCACCCTCATTAACCAATTTTGAAAGATTCTTTAAGGTTTGGAATTCATATTTACTTCCTACAAATATAGATAATGCAAGACATGATACATTTAGTTTAATAGCCTCTTCTATAGAAGTAACTATGGTTTCTTTTGACAGATCCTCGCCAATTATACTCGATCCCCCTGATACCCTCAGTACTATTGGGGTGTTACTTTCAGGAATAACAGAAGTTCTCAGAACACCACGCGTCAGCATTAGTGAATCTGCATAATTTAACAACGGACCAATAGTTTGTCTTGGATTTTCTAGTCTCTCGGTGGGGCCTAAAAAATAGCCATGATCCACTGCTAGCATAACACAACGACTATCGCCTGGTTTTATTATTTTAGATAGTCTATTTTTCATTCCCCAATCCATATTTAATACTTGTTGTAGTTTATTGAAATCCTATAAAAATATTCATAAAGATTAATCCGATGTAATGACGATCTTCATAGACTCTTTGGCCTGGTGAGCTTGCACTAATGCTTTATGAGAATCTTGCAGTAAGAACCTATGAGTAATTAAAGGTTCTACATTAATTATCTTGGCTTCCATCAGCCTGATCGTCTGATGTATTTCCTTTTCAGATGCAGCATAACTGGGTAATATTTTTAATTCGTTCGAATAAATCATATTCAGATCTATATTGACTTCAGTATCTTTTGGTGGTACGCCAAAAAGGGAAATTGTTCCACCCCTGCGTGTTATATTTAAAGATTGTAGGAACGCATTAATGTTGCTCGTAGAAACGATGGATACATCTGCCCCATGGTTGCCAAGAAATCTCAATGATTTATTTTTGAATTCTTTTTCACTCATATTTAACATATTTATGACCTTTGTATGTTGGTCAATTTTCTTGGCAAATTCTAACCGAAAATTGTTTACATCGACAAGCAATATCTTTGAAGCCCCAAAAAACCTTGTTAACATCATATGCATCAACCCTGTTGGTCCCGCTCCAAATATTGCTACAGTATCTGCCTTTTTTAAGTTTAATTTATCTAATGATCGCAAGCAACATGCAATTGGTTCTATCAAAGCGGCCTGGAAAAAATTAATATTGTCAGGAAGTCTGATAAGTCCTCCTTTAGAGAGATTCCAGTGAGGCACAAGTATGAATTCGGAGAGACCGCATGGATCAATATTACTTGCTTGGTATTTTTCACACATAGTGAAATCATCATTATAACAAAAATGACAAGAATAACATGGTACGTGATGGTGAACGAAAACACGGTCACCTTTTTTAAACTCTTTAATTTTCGATCCTACTTTAACAATTTCTCCAGCCGGTTCGTGTCCAATTCTTGAAGATTTCATCCCATATTTACCAAAAACCTTCTCAAGGTCAGATCCACAGATACCGCAAGCCTTCATTCGAACAAGGACTTCATTATTACCAACTTTAGGTAAATCAAACTCTTTTAATTCTACCTTATTATTGACAAGTACCGCCGCCTTCATATATTATTCACCACTAGGTTGTTCAATAAAGGCTTATTACTTTGAATACTTTTTTGGCTTCTTTTGAAATATTCTTTTACACCCTTCACAGCAAAAATATATTTTTTTTTCTTTATAATCAAGGATTGTTGCTAAATCTTCACTTAGCTCAATTCCACATACGGGGTCTACTTGCACAGTTAAAAAAAAAATCCCTAGGTATTTATTATTTCCTAAGCCGTAATACCTGTTTCATAATTTTTTCATTTATTTTATCATTAAGTCAACGTTAGTTAACCATATCTGATTTTATAATCTAAAAATTTAATGAAATTGATGTCTTGTCCTATTATTGAGATTTTTTGCTATCAGTGTGGAAGCAAAATAAAACATATGATAAACGTAAAACCCATTAAGGATATTTTAAGAAATACAAGAAATAGATGCTCAACTTGTGGTATAGAACTTAACCCAACAGATTTCACGATTGAACTAGAAAAACAATAAATTATTCAATTATCTATTTTTGATGACTAATTTATAAAATATAGATAATTTTAAATTCGTAGCTAATTTTAACTAGGTTGTGTCATTTCAAAGGAAATTTTACTCGGGTTTTGCATCACCCAAGGGCACAACAAAGTACATGGATAACACAATACTCAAGGGGGTAAGTAGAACCCATTTCAAAACCATAGAAAATTTAAAGCTTTCCTCCGTGGGAATGGGCACCTATCTTGGAAACCTCTCTTCACAAGATGATGCTGACCTTGAAGAATCTTTATATTATAGCATAATGGAGGGAGGGATAAATGTAATCGATACATCTATCAATTATCGTTCAATGCTTTCTGAGAAATGTATAGGCAGAGTTATAAGCAATTTGATTGAAGACGGCGTCATTGATAGAGAAAGTATATTTATCTGTTCTAAAAATGGATACGTAACTAATGATGGGGATTTACGTAAGTTGGATATTGATACATATTTACAGCTAATGTATCTAGATAATAATATCGTTTCTCGTTCTGATATAAGTCCCTCATATCATATCATGAATCCGAATTATATTTCTAGGTGTTTAGACAAATCTTTGTGTAACATGGGACTTAACACTATTGATTTGATTTATATTCATAATTCATTTGAAAGTTGGTATAACGTAGTAGATAGATCCACGTATCATGAAATGTTGTCTCGAGTTTTTCAGCTGTATGAAGATTTCAGGCATAAAGGCAAAATTAATTTTTATGGCATGGCTACTTGGAATTGTTTTACTTCAAATGAAAATAGTAAAGGATATCTATCCTTAAAAGAGATCATAAAGATAGCCAACGATGTTGGTGGAGTTAACAACGGTTTCAAATTTATTCAATTGCCATTTAATCTGTATCTTAGTGACCCGTTTACATTTAGAAATCAACCTACAGAAAGAATCAACAAAGTGACTCTACTACAAGCTGCCCAAAAATATGGAATCCATGTCTTTACTAGCGTACCCCTCTACCAGGGCAAATTGCTTAATGTGGAACTGGGCCAATCTCCCTTAGACAAGCTCCCGGCTATGTCTCTAAAGTTATTACAATTAGTCCGGTCGACACCGGGAGTTGTTGGCCCTCTAATTGGACAAAAAAAAATAGTTCATACAAAAGAGAACACCACAATATCCAAATACCCACCCTTAAATGAATTAGAGTTTAATGAAGTAACAACTATGTTAAGACACCCTGATCGATGAACTGATCAACCTATTAATTTTCTCATATCATGATCCTAAAATTAAATATTTGGTTGAGGGCAATAAGGTTCAGATTTCTTGCTGCCTCTGCCATCGCTGTTACTTGTGGCCTAGCACTAACGATATGGTATCAACCGCAGGATTTTAGTTTAATTTATGCGATCCTAACATATATAGGCATTTTTTGCCTTCATTCTAGTGTTGATTTGCT
>DATEOO010000105.1:0-11683 GCA_035274085.1 Candidatus Nitrosocosmicus sp. | reverse complement strand
AGCTTGGTACTAGCAACTGCCATTCCTGCAGCAAATGCGCCTACTATGGGAGACAGACCGACATAGGCCGCAACACCAGCTATGCCAAAAAATATTGCTGTTGTAATTCCTTCGATACTACCCCTAGACCTCCATAGTTTTTCTCTGTGTAGTATTTTTGGGATAAGAAAAATGGCTCCAATCAATAGTATAGCGAATAATCCTAGAATTTTTAATATTAAAAATGCAATGTCTATTATTTGTGGTGAAGTATTGCCTGATTGCACCATTGTTAGAACAACCGATAATATTGCTATAGCAAGAATATCATCAACTATTGCTGCACCTAGGATTAGTCGAGCCTCTTTAGATTGCATTTTTCCAAGTTCTGTAAGCACTTGAATAGAGATTGCTATACTGGTAGCCGTCAATGCTGTAGCAATCAACAGTACTTCAAAAGAATCCAATCCGTACAAAGAAAGGACCATAAAGCCTACTGCAAAAGGTATGATTACACCCAATGCACCAACGGTAAATGATGCTGCTCCACCTCTTAGAAATTCTCTTGGTGTGATTTCTAGGCCTGCAATAAAAAGGATAACAATGGCTGCTAATTCTCCTATATGCTTGAGTGTTTCATCAAGGACAACCAAAGGTTGGCCATCAAATAAGGGTAATCCCCCTAAAGCATAAGGGCCAACAATAATACCAGCTAAGAGCTCTCCCAATACAACTGGTTGCTTTATTCGCTGAAATATCTCTGCAAATATTTTAGCGGTAAATAAAAGAATAGAAATGGATATTATGATGTGTATAAAAGCAGATTCAGCGGCCATTGTATACTGTTTTTATTATTATTTTCATTATAATAATATAACAATCTTGTCCTGATAATTGCTTGTTGAAACCTTAATTTTGAATTTATAGACCTGTAAAATAGATTAATTTCAGAATAAACTTTTAGGTATTTCATCTAAATCATAATAATATCCCAATATGTTATCAACAGTATGCTCTAACTGAGTATTACTATTTATAAGAACAAATATAATTTTGTCGTTTTCATATATCTTTAGTATTCTTAGATCATCGTATTCCAAAACAATCCATTTTATTTTACCTAAAATGCCTTTGCCCGCTAGTTTTGCATTCTCTGTTGTTAATTTTTCATTTTCCACACTAGTCTTTGAATCTAATTCAAGGAAGATAGAATCGACATAGTCTCTATCCATATTAGAATTTTCGGCAATGTACAATTCTTTTATTTGAGATGATATCACAATAAAAACAGCTAGGATATCATCATCAACTTCTACTAAATGTTTTATTTTATCATAATTATTATCTTTATTCATATTAAGAATGTCTTTCACTAGTTCTATTTTGTTAGGGCTGGATTTATCGTTTTAAAGTGATTTTATATGGGTTCCAATCAGATATATCTCAAAACATCTGATTACTTTTAAGATCCTGTTCAATGGAAATTTTACGAATTAATGGTTGAGATATAAAATAATCATACCTCTATATTTAAAAAGGGGGTATGGGTCCTCTTCAAATAGATTGCTAGATGCATAAGAAGTATTCAATTGGTATTTTATTAATTGCAGTCTACATTATTTTAATCTTTACAGTTCCTCCATTGGTATTAGAAAAGAGTGTTACACCCATTTTAGGAGGCATCACAGTAGTCATGATTGCAATCTATGTTTTGCTCGGACTTGATATTATTCATCGTACAGTTATCGCAATGTTTGGAGCAATCATATCTATTATTCTAGCCATTATACTAGGCTCCATACTGGCTGAAGATAGCCTTGATTTTGTTATAGAATCTGTTGATTTCAATACCATAGGTCTGCTACTTGGAATGATGATTATAGTAGCCATATTGGGGGAAACTGGTGTTTTCCATCAGGTAGGAATAAAATTAGGCAAAAGTAGTAAGGGTAACGTTTGGATACTGATGTTATTACTATGTGCTTTTACTTCCGTTGCATCAATGTTTGTCGACAATGTTACTACTATTTTACTAATGGTTCCAGTTACACTTTCTATAACACGAACCTTAGGAATTCATCCAGTTCCATTTATTATGGCACAGGTTCTGGTTTCTAATATTGGAGGAGCAGCAACTCTGATTGGAGATCCCCCAAATATTCTGATTGGTTCGGCTGCGGGAATTGATTTCAACTCTTTCTTAATACACATGGGACCAACAGTAGCAATCGTTTTTGGTTTTTCCTTACTATTAATCAAATTATTATTCAAAAATGAGTTAAAAAGCGAACAGAAACTAGAACAGAAAGAAGATATTCAAGAACTAATGCATAGAGATGAAAATGCAATATTGATTCACCATAAAGGATTACTTGCAAAATGCTTGATTGTGTTAGTGGGAGTAATCATCCTATTTTCTTTGCAAACTATAACTCATTTAGAAGTATCTATAATAGCCATTGGAGGTGCTGCAGTATTATTAATTATAAGTAGAGTTTCAGTAGAAAAAATCTTACATGAAGTCGATTGGGCCACTTTGTTATTCTTTATTGGTTTATTTGTGATTGTGGGAGTTGCCGAACATGCAGGATTGATAGACATACTAGCAAAATTAGCTCTTGACATAACAAATGGTGACCCTTGGTTAACTTTTATCCTGGTAATTTGGTTCTCAGGTATTGCCAGTGCCTTTGTAGATAACATACCACTTACAACAACCATGATTCCGCTGATACATACTTTAAACGCTGATCCGACAATCGCAGTTGCCTTTGGTCCTCAAAGTGGATTTCAATTTAGTCCATTATGGTGGGCTTTGGCATTAGGTGCTGATTTTGGTGGCAATGGAACACTAATTGGTTCTAGTGCTGGTGTTGTTGCTGTTGGATTAAGTGAAAAATTTGGACATCACATTTCTTTTGCAAGATGGATACGCATAGGCTTTCCATTTATGCTTATAACTTTGGCAATAGGAACAGTAGTCCTTTATGGATTTCTTATGCTAATACATTAATGTAGTGAAATAGAATTTCTATATTCAACCTATTTTTAAATAGAGTATTAGTACAATAATGTATCTAACAATGTCAAAACTTGAGTCAGTTTTTGTAGTGGAACGCTAAACTATAATTCAAAATTTAAATGGTTGATGTTATTAATTATGGAAATGATAGAATCAGACTCCTGTAAGATAGGCAAACATGAATTATGCGACAGCAAAAGCTGTGAATGTGGATGTCATTCTGAGCTGATCCGTCCACCTAGTGAGAGAATCCAAGAGGACAGAGCATATATGGAAGGAATTCCCTCAGCGGAATGAAGCAAAAATCATTACTATTACACTGGTGGTGATACGGGAGTGACAGTAGTTATATTTTCAACAGGTACAGAATTATTTGTTAGACTCATATCTGAAGTTGATTCATTGCCTATGGTGGCAGGTAGATCTGAAGTAGTAGGTGTCTGTGCATCTGCCATGCTTAAACTATTTGATACTCCAATGATAGAGACTATTATTATCAATGTACTAATAAGCGAAATTAGATTGACTGTTTTCATGCCCCCTTTTGCATGTTTATTATAGTATAAAATACCAATCTACCTTTAAGAAAAATGTTATTCAATACCACGCGATTTGTCACGAGATCCGAGTTTTTTATCAGATTCAGAAAGAAATATTCTTCATCATTGTAACAAAAATATTAATTTCATGTATGTGTTTGAATGTAAGGAAGTTAAAATTGTTATTGTTGATGATAAACTGTTTTTACCTTGACTCTTTAAATCATTTTTACTGCATATAAGTCTGAATCCGATTTAATATTTTAAATTTCAATATCTCCAAATAATGAAATTAGATCCTGAATATAGGAAAGATTGAAGTCATACAGGTTGTGTCAGTAGTCAATTTTGGATTTTGAAAGATATCAATCAGACAAGTGGTTTAGTAATAGATATGATGAGTCCAATACCACACGTGAATCCGTCGTTTATGTTAGAGGCAAATGGGACCGTACATTATAGAATAAATTCAGTGGGCTTCGAATCCATGTGGTAAATGGGACCTATTCCTTTTATTGGTGCAATGTTATCCACCCTACTTTGTAATGCTTGATAATCAAAATGATAAAAAGATAAAGGATCGTATAGAAAATCTTGTTGACATTGCATATGAGTATGCGAAAACGAAGATCATTTTAATCATAGGTTGTTTTGAATGAAGAAATTGACAATGAAAGAAAGTACTATAGATTATAATAAGAAAATTAAAGATGGTGATAGATGATAATCAACAACTATAATAGAGAAAAGAGATAATCTGGAATTATAAAAGGTTTAGATGAGGTTTATGAACTTCTTAGGCTATCTATCTTTCATCTTAGCTGTGATCGTTACACATCTTTTATAATATATCTTGTAGTTCAACAGATAATAGTTTATCGCCGCATCATAGAAAAAGCAAGGAAATTTGTAAATAATAAAAATACAAAATGATGGTATTGTCTTTTAGAACTCGTTCTCTTTTTGATTTAAGATTGAGATACTGTAGTTTACTTGTAGTATCTGAATATTATGCTATCCATTATTTTTTAAATTCATTATCTAAAAATTGAAGTATAAACATTTTACATATTGATCTAAACAATTTATTCTTAAAACGTGATTTTTTAGTGAGACAATAAAGAAATTTCTGAATATATCCACCGACTTAATTAGTTAGGTTTGATGTGAAGTGGATTGTTCTAACACAAAGTCATGAAAAAAACAACATTCTTTAAGATGATAAATATATCTACAAACGAATTCCAAATGCTGTAAGTGAGTTGAGCGAAATACAGTGAATTGTTAAAACAGGAACGTCATAATATAGTCTTTCGTTTCTCTGTTAGTTAACGTCTTATAACCACTGCTTAAATAACCCACAGAATGGCCTTTCTGTTGAGCTAAGCATATATACGCAACTTCCGGATCGTAAAGTTAATTGTTATCAATTTGATCTCCTTTTTCATCCTTATCTTGTTCTTCTAAAATGCTTATTTTTTCATCTTCTGCGCCTATTTCTGAGGCAGCTTGGTTTTGATCAATTTCCAATGACGTAGCTGATTGTTCAATCTTTGATAGTTTTTTCTTATCTAATCTCTTAGAAGTCTCTATCGTCTCATCTATCTTTTGTTGCTCGGGCATGACTTTCTGAATACTCAAAGAGAATATAAAATCATTGTTCTAAAATAACTATTATCGAATCATGTAACTAGACTATAATAAGTAGCGATTGCAATTAAATGAAATCTTAATAGGATCTATAGTAAATATCTACCATGCCTATAGTTAATGTACAGATGTATAGTGGAAGAACTCAAAAAGAAAAAGATAGATTAGCAGAAGCAATTACAGAAGATGTAGTTAAATTACTGAAGGTTAGCAAAGAAGAAGTTATAGTACTATTTACAGAAGCAACTCATGGAAATTGGTATGCTGCTGGTGTGCGTCTATAGGGAACAACTAGGCTCCCATCTCAAAAAGTTCCGACAACTACTATCGCTGTCTCCTAAATCAATGCTTGTTGTTTGACTCATTTCTAATTCATTTATCATCTATCATCCCCTAACACCGACCCCATATAGATACCATCTAACGGTCACTGTCGATTTATATTGTTAACAGTACGAATTTTTACTGTACATATTTCTATAGCAAATATAAAACAACAATAATGTAAGAAATATTATCAATTATCAATCTACTAGTGTCCAAAATAAATCATAATCAAAGTAATAAAAATACGAGCCACTTATTTGACCTTTGGCTCACTTGAATATGTTAAATATTTGGAATCCCATACATATCTGAAATGCCCACTGAAGAATCGAGGAAAAAGTTCATCGACTGGTTCAAAAAGCATTATGATAAGGAACACTATTTCTTTACGATGATAGAATCAAATCTTGAAAAGATTTATTCATCAAAGTATTTTGGCCTTCGTGATGGAGAGTATGCTCAAATTTCTCTGAATATAAGAAAATTGGGAAAAGACAAATATCATATAGTAGCAGATCCTTTTACCGCCGTTTTCCTCGGATCAATCTGCAAAACAATTATGGATGAAATTTCAAATAATATGGAATCAATGATATCTGATCAAATTCAGCAGGAATTTGATAACAGGAAAGGTAGCAAATGTAAAGACTGCGATTGTATAAATCCCACAGATGCAAGGTATTGCAATCAATGTGGAAATCTTATTGAATCCAACAAAAAATAAGCAAAAAATTAGATAATCAATACAATCAATCCATATACGAACTAAAAAACAAATATGCATGATACTGAATAGAATAGACAAAGGCCATGAACAATTATATTAATCTGAAAAAAATACAAGGATAATGTTTAGACCCTTTTTTGTTATTGCTTTAAGTAGCCTTGTTATAATTGGAGCACTGGGGCTTATACTTTTTGAACCATTTCCTGACATTTTTGCTATAAAAAAAGGTGATTGCAAAAGTCTAGATTATCTGTGGAGTCATACTTATGGTGCAGGATTGTTAGTTCATGGTGAAACTACCAGGCTCAAAGAACTTTCACCCGAATGCGTTGTCTTTGATGGGGTTGTGACCAGCCTCAATATGAAAGAAGGTGATGGGGATTTGCATATTTTACTTACACCTGATGGTAAAGATGATATGGATTTATTGAATTCAGATAACAAGGGCAAGTTAACTGCCGAGGTTATTTGTTGGGAAACACCGGGTAAAAGTTATACTGACAAATGGCCTGGATTTTGCGATGGCGTTGAGTCAAAGAAGCATATTCCTGCTCTAAGTGTTGGGGACCATGTTCGTATTACTGGAAAGTGGGTTCAAGATATAGGATATCCAAAACCAGACCATGCACCGTGGAATGAAATTCATCCAGTGGAGAGTATACAAAAATTAAACTAATTGATAGATAATGGATGAGAAGGGTTAACCTTCGCAAAATCCACTGCCAATAATACTATAACATAAACGGCAACCATATTGGCGATTTACCTCAATATATTATCAATGTGTCAAGAAACTCTAATAATTAAATTCCAATGACTTAAAAGTATTTAAGAAAATTATGAACTGATTTCGCTACTAATAATTGATTGCTGGTTCAGTGGTATATGAAAAAAATATGACCCATCTTTATCACATTATTAAGAACAGTTATCGGATCCGACGGGACAGGCGTGTGATTAAAAAAGTTTGTAATTGGGAATCCTATTGCAAGTTGCACTTATTGGGAATAAATTCATATACTTTTAATTGTATTAATCCCAATCGGTTAGATCAAATATTTAGACGATGACGGATCCATAGTACCAAAAACCTCTTGTTTCGAGTCAAAAACATGAATGTATCTCACAATGATATTTATGACGGTATATGACAATGCTGAAGCAATTATAGAAGAGATAGTTGTTGATTCACTGGTGAATACTCTAATTCTAGTAGCTGAATCATGAGAATGAAACATGTTATATTATTTACAATGTCAAAAATAGAACTAGCGAATAACATTTTAATCAGAATTTTCTTAAATTTTTGAAAATTTATTTTTCCAGTCGATCTTTCTGTATATCTTTGTTTGTTGTCCAGGTGAAAGAGGATCGCAAAAATCATCTTGTAGGTAAGATAACCCTCTATTACTGTCAATGCCGAGTTTATGACAAAATTAACAGAATATTGGGCATTTGTACAAATATTGAATCTACTGTAAATACGTATTTGTCTCTTATTTGAAAGGGGTTGGTATAAAGCAAAATAAATGAAGTAACATTAACACAACAGGACATGCCCTCTATAAATTTTAGCTCAATCTATTGGACACAATCAATTCTAAATTAATTTATAAACAAGTGCCTTCATAACGTAGGACAAAATGAAAAAGTACTGCTGCAGGGAATTGCATCTGCTAGAGGACGAGTCTTTGACAGAGAGGCTTTGGAGTCAACGTAATAGGAAAAAACAAGGTAGAGATATTTTGTATGGATGATGAAGGTTATCCTAATATACCTTTAATTTAAGTCCTTTCTGCGGCGCTAGACTCTGAATAAACTGATTTAGCTTATAAAAAGAATTGAATCCTCTTTGAAGGAATATGTTTGACCATGTTACGTACTACATCGTGCTACAATATAAAACGAGAAGTTGCCAATCGGTTAGCAAAGGTAAGTTAAAGTGGCGAATGGCTGAAAATTCCTAATAAAGTCAGTTTCATTTAGAAATTGAGATCTTTTATATTCGATTACTTAAACTTTAATACAATGACAAACCACAAATTTGTTCACATTTTTCCTGTAACATCTTGCAGAATAACTGTGTGTTCAGTATTGCTACTGATGTTTTCTCTAATCGCACTTAGCGTGCAAATGGGTACAGTCCAAGCCCAGACTAACTCTATCGAAGAATCTTCAAACTCTTCTTCTTCTTCATTAAAAAACACTGCCAACGAATCTAAAATCGTATCAGAAAACACCTATACAACCCTACGAAAGGACAATTCAATTTACGATCTATACAAAAACATTACTATTCCTGCAGGAAAAGATATGACGTATGTAGATGTAACTGTAGACGGAAAAATTGTGGCCGCTACCAGCAGTGCAGATAATCAAACGTTTATCTTTAATGGAACAAGTGGTGAACAGATTGCAAAAATAAAAGTAGGTGAGGTTCCAAAAGGTGTCAAAATAACTCCAGATAAAAAATATGTATTAGTTGCAAATGAACTATCCGGCTCTGTCAGTATCATTAGTCTTGATGATCAAAAGGTAATAAAAAATATAGATGTTGGTCCTGTACCACATAACATCGTATTTTCTCCTGATGATACAAAAGCATATGTAACCATTCAGGGAGGAGACAAGATTGCTATTATTGATATGCGTACTTTGGAAAAGACAAATGAAATCCAAGACAGCAAAGGTCCTCATAACCTAGATATCACAAGTGATGGTAAGATACTATTTGTTGCAAATGCTGGTTCAAGTGATGTTGCAATTATCAATACAACATCTTTACAAATAATAAAAAAGATCCCTGTCAGTTTAGGTCATCATGGGATAGATGTTTCGCCTGACGATAAATGGGTATATGTTTCAGGGATAGGAGGAGACAAGGTAAACATTCTTGATGCAAAGAAAATGGATCTTATAAAACAGATTGATGTGGGTAAAGGGCCACATGGGATACGCACAACAGCCGATGGTAAATTCCTGTTAGTTGATGTCTCTTCTGAAAATAAAATAGCAGTAATAGATACTGATACCTTGAACATTATAAAAGAAATACCTGCTGCAGGAACGCCCTTCTGGCTAGCAATACCCGGAAACCATTAATTTTTTTTGTTTCGCAATTAATTTCCACTAAACAGATTTCATTAATGCAAAAGAGATTTAGAAAGCTTTTAACAGGATGTGAACAGAAGAAATTAGATCAAACGGATACTGGGCTTACTTGTAGCTCCTACATATACTAAAATAACAAAGTTCTGGTCTTTGGGAGACTATTTTGGCGGATCAGAATGGACAAGGGTCAATGATTGTTCAAGAATATCATCAGGAGCTATGGTGGGTTCAAATGGTGGACCCCTTAAGCTCTAGTCTAGTAATACATCTTGAGTTTATTTTATTATATTTGGAGGAATAATGTTTAATAATCTCCCTCCTGACAGACCATTCTGTATGGAATTATACGTTCAACCTTAGTTGTTACACTATCATTCTTTGCTTTAACATTCATTTTGAGTTCGCATGACAGTTCAGATATAGGATTTGCAAAAAAATCTAAAGTAACTAAAGGTCCGATAGAATGCAATAACTATCTTGATAATGACCTTATAACTTGCTGTCAGACCGAAACTGACAGTAAAGGTGTAGAAATCAAATACTGTACAAATTGTGATAACACTGTCCCACCTAGCAACTGCACTCCACGTTATCAAGCGAGGGAAATAAAAACATCTCCTTCAGATCTGCCAGCGGTTGAACAAGATCCGACAGTATCACCACCTAGGATCACCCTCCACTAGCAACTGATAATCTGGAGAAACTACCCACAACTACATTACAGCAAGAAACAAAGTTATGTCCCTATGGGTCAGCACCTGACGCCGAGGGTAATTGTTCTACTGTCGAAAATATAATACCGCCTCTAACAAGCTCAGACAATAAACAATTGAACAAATTTACGTCATCGTATAATGATCAGGGATTAAATACTATGTTACATAAACTATACTACTTTTATTTGCTGTATCAAGACTCTAAGGAGTTTAGATAAATCAGATAAAAGGGTAATAAGGCTACAGTCATACCATAAGTTTACCACTGCTGGTAAGACAAAAGTATGAGAAGGTCTGAGGCATACTACAAAATAGGATGTCAAGCTCACTATCAAAATAAGAAACAAGACCTTTATTGAAACCTTATTGCTTTTCTAAGACGTACAAGTAAATCTTAGGTAGATACCTACATTTTCGAACTAAATGGACATTAATAGTCACAAGACTGAAAAAACTAAATGGGAACGTACTCTACGATAATAATTCAGTGGGCTTCGACTCCATGAGTACCATGGGATCTGTTGAATTAATAAGATTTAGATTTTGATTAACAAAAGTCAACAATACTGGTAGCACGGGATAGTTTTTATCAATTTTTACATAAAGTCAAAATCTTGATTTCTATAATATCTGATATACGTAAATAATGAGAAAGATGAGCTAACGAATTATACTAATCAAGAAAAAGGTTGTTAAGATGCTAGCGTATTTATCACCATCTCGTATTCTTCAGAAGTAAAAAGATTGGTATGACAATTATCTGTAGTTCCTATGTTCACGAATTCATTCGGTGCGGCACTCCATAAAGGTACTATTCCATCATCCAATGTTGATATCGCTAGATTACCCCACCTTTCAAATGGTAACCAGTATGACTGAGAGCAAGATGGGTCAAAAGGAGGATAAAAGAAATTTGGATAGTAATAAGGTGATGGAGACCAATCTCCGGCAATGGTATAGTACAGAGTATTATTATTTATAGGAGCCCTAGTGGCATCGGATCCAGGTATTAAGTCATAAATTGCGGGCCAACATACGAAATCTTGCCAAAGAGGATAGATGAATGGTGGAACATACAAAGATCCAATTGCTAGAGGAGAACCATGATTAGGAGTTCCAATCATAATTAGCTTTTCAACGTCGTCATTGAAAAGGTCGTTAGCTAAATACCATCTAGCATCTAAGCCCCCTTTACTATGAGCAACAATATTTATTTTATCAGAATTTGTCATAACCTTGAATTGTTCTATAATTTCGTTTAATTCATAAGCATGTGCTTTGGAGCTACCACAATCATCATCATTCTCAAAATATACGGCCTCAGCATCAAAACCATCCCGGTGTAGTTGATTTACCCACTTTGTCCAAACTTCGGGACCTGAATGATAACCATGAATCAAAAGTACAGGTAGACGTTCATCTGATTGAGCATTCACAAATGAAAATTGAACTAATACCACAAGGGAGGTGGATGTTATTATCATAATGATAATGAAGATTAAAGGAATTTGTTTCAATTCTATGTCATTATTGATAACGGAAGTATATAGACTTTTGAGTTCTCATTTTTATTCATTTATGACAAAGGTTAATTATAAGGCGGGCCCGGTGG
>DATEOO010000104.1:0-3551 GCA_035274085.1 Candidatus Nitrosocosmicus sp. | reverse complement strand
CTAAAAAGAAAGCCTTGGGCGGGAATTGAACCCGCGACCTTTGCCTTACCAAGGCAACGCTCTGGCCAGGCTGAGCTACCAAGGCATTTTATTAATAAAAAATATGAACATAATTTAACCATTTCCATTCAACATTTCTTTCCAATAAGTGTGATAGTCTGAGTCTCCATTTTGATTATCAATTATTGCATCTATATAATTAAGCATGTATCGACAACAACTATTTGAAACACTGCTCTGTAGTTGATGTTGATGCTGGTGTTGCCTTTCTAATCCTATTTTGAATCTAGTTTATCTTTTGAATAACAAATCAATATCAAGAGGAGATAGAATACCCAATAATTACACTTTATCCGTGCCGATAATATTGGCTTTAAACGACAGTCGTCATCCTCCCTATGATTAAACATAAATGATTAAAAGTTGTAAAGAATACCTTGCTTCTATTTTGTAGAACGCTGAAAGATATTACCGGAATCGTACAGATCTTGTTCATACATAATTGTTCAAACATTTATATCTAGTTAGAAACGTCGTTCATCTCCAGGATTTTCTTCAGTGATCTATGCCTATTATAATCATCAAGTAGTATTTTGGCAAGATGGCGTGTAATATCGGTAACACTTATTATCCCAATAATGCGGTTATCGGCCTCTAAAACAGGTAATCGCTTGATCTTATTTGAAAGCATGATTCTCGATGCGGTATCAACTGAATCATAAGTCATAACCGTAATTAACGGAGAAGACATGATCTCTTCAACGAGAACTTTATCTGCATTATAATTCTCCAAACAAACCCTTTTGACCAAGTCGCTTTCAGTAATAATTCCAATAGGTGTATTGTCCTTATCTATCACAATTAAGGATCCAATGCGATTTTTGGTTAAAATAGCAGCTACATCGAGCGCAGTCTTATTGGAATATGCATGAATTGTCCATGGCTCCCGAAAGGACATTATCTCACTTACGCTACTCATACTATTGAAATAGCATGTATCACCTTCGTATAAAAACTATCAACTTATAAGATGTTTATTCTTCTAACGAGGCACGTAAACCCATCGTAAACATGACATCAATAAGAGATTGAGATTGACAGTTGATTAATAGTAGAGTCACAAAAATTAATAATCTTATTTAACAAGGATTCTATAGTGAATTTTCTAGAACTAGCCGAAACCCTTGCAGTAATGGAGAAAACCACGAGTAGGTTGGAACTTACTGATCATTTAGTATCAATATTAAAAAAAACACCTGTTGATATAATCGATAAAATAGTTTATCTAATGCAAGGGAAGCTAGGACCAGATTATAAATCTAGTGAACTGGGAATTGCCGATAAACTGATAATTAAATCTCTGTCACTTGTAAGTGGTCATTCACCTGCCTATATCCATAATAAATATTCTGACATGGGAGATCTAGGAGAAGTCGCTTATAACATCTTAGCAAACAAAATACAGACTACATTAGTTCATAAACTATTAACTATCGAAGATTTATTCGAAACATTACTAAGAATTGCCAATACATCAGGACCGGGTTCTTTAGACTTCAAATTAAGGTATATTGTAAGTCTAATGAACAACTCTTCAAATCTCGAAGCCAAATTCATAGTTAAATTGATTCTAGGAAATTTAAGATTAGGTATCGCGAACTTTACTCTTCTTGATGCAATTGCTGTAACCTTCACCGGAGATAAAAAAAATAGACGAATACTAGAAAGAGCTTATAATGTTTCTAGTGATTTGGGAAAGATCGCATTGATACTTGCCACAGGATCACTTGAGGATATTAAGGCTATCCACATCTCTTTATTTAGTCCCGTGCGACCAATGCTTGCAGAAAGAGTATCAAATCCATCAGAGGCCTTGGAAAAAATTAATGGAGATGCATTGACAGAATTTAAGATAGATGGGGAGAGAATTCAAATTCATAAAAACGCAGAAAAGATAGAACTATTTACGAGAAGCTTGGAAAATGTAACTTCAAATTTTCCCGATATCTTGGCGGCTTTAGATAAAATTGATACCAAGGATTTGATTGTTGAGGGCGAGGTTGTTGCAATTAATCCTGTCAACAATAAGTATCTTCCATTCCAAACTTTAATGCGAAGAAGAAGAAAGTACAATATTCAAGAAATTACTGCAGCATATCCAGTAATACTAAACTTATTTGATTTACTATACTATAATGGACTTGACAAGACTCATCTACCCCT
The DNA here is from genome assembly GCA_035274085.1 of Candidatus Nitrosocosmicus sp. Taxonomy (GTDB): domain Archaea; phylum Thermoproteota; class Nitrososphaeria; order Nitrososphaerales; family Nitrososphaeraceae; genus Nitrosocosmicus. Next base: position 1,328 of record DATEOO010000104.1, on the reverse strand, counting down.
ACTTGAGCGCAGAAAGTTACTTGTAAAAATATTTGGTACGCAGAAAACTGGTAATAAAATTACCCTAATAGATCAAATCAAAGTTTCAAGAATTGAAGAAATAGAAAATTACACGGAAAAGGCACTCAAGAATGGATGCGAAGGAATTATGATAAAGAATCCTATTAGCCAGTATAGAGCTGGAGCCAGAGAATGGGCATGGATGAAATTAAAGAAAGAGTATTCGGGAGAAGTTATGGATTCTGTTGATCTGGTAATAGTTGGGGCATTGTATGGGAAGGGACGAAGAGTAGGAAAATACGGGGCATTGTTGCTAGCTACGTATGATGCAGAGAGGGACGTCTTCTGTACAATATGCAAAGTAGGAACAGGATTTACAGACAATGTTCTCCTAGACTTGACAGACAAACTTAACAAATACATCATCAAGCATAAGCATTCTAGAGTGGAATCTGGAAATACAAAAATGGATACATGGTTTGAACCTAAAATAGTTCTAGAGATTATTTCCCCTGAAATAACCTTGAGTCCTGTTTACACAACTGCAATTAATAGTATGAAGCCCGGCTATGGTTTAGCGCTTAGATTTCCAAAGTTTACCGGAAAAATTAGAGAAGACAAATCTGCCGAGAATGCTACAACAGTCAAAGACATTTTTGAAATATACAAGAATCAACTAAAGTAATGGTGATGAATATTGGAAGTTGAGTTGATTACACACACGTTTATATCGTGATAATTGATATTTTCATTAAAAACTATTAGAGATATTTTTCTATGATAAGTGGAAAAGTTAAATGGCCATTTAGAAGACATTCCGTCTAAGTGCCAGTATTATGGTCTTACGACCTCCCTCAAACCCTGATGGTGATATATACATTAACAAATGTTTCTAGATTATGAGTAGAAAACGCCTTGGGTGGAAGGGCTTGATATAGTTTTAAGTGGATCTATAAGGCTTGTGGTTCCGTATGAATGGTCGTATACGAAAGCGAAAAATTACATTATGATATAAATAGAGAAAGAGCTTGCTCAGTATAATTTTCATACTTATATTTTTGAAAATTATTCAGTATCGCTCTTTCGATTCAAGAAAAGATTAGATTAAACAATAGGAATAATAATACTCTTCTATATTCTATTTTTTTCTCAACATCCTAAGGATTCCCATTCCCATAATAATATACCCTATAACTATTATTCCAATGAATTGAGGCGCTAAAATCTGAGCCTGTCCGCTATCAGACGATGAATTCATGCTATTACTGCCTTGGGTTGGGACAACAAACGATGATATCAAAACGGTAGTACCCATGATAGCACCACCT
>DATEOO010000103.1:0-2911 GCA_035274085.1 Candidatus Nitrosocosmicus sp. | reverse complement strand
GTACAATCTCTCTTACGCTAAGCTTTTTGAAATCCCACACGAGATAATCTGATCTGAATGTAACTATAGGTCCTCCATTTATTATGATATAGTCTTTAGCTTTACCACAATTAGCACTATAAAATATATTATCAGGACTATTAGCAAACCATCCACCATTATCTACAAGATCTGCTACTTTCACCCAGTAGTTGCTATTCTTATTATCTATATATGATTCCATCTTTACTGCTGTGTCATTGTTAATGTTATACATCACTACTTTCCAACCAATCCATCTTCCTAGAATTGAATCAGTAAGAATTTTGGCTTTGGCTCGTTCAGCAGTATAGCCACCAACCTGCCATATCTCTTTTTTCCAGCCTACAGAACCATCAATGTGTAATCCCCCATGCAAAGCTGTACCTTCACATGGAATACTACTATTTTGTCTACCACCTCTTGCAGACCAATCAAGATCAGTATTATTAGAAGAAGATGACTTCGATACTACTTTTGCATAGCCTGTGATCTCTATATTTTTCCATGGTTCAACACCTGGAAGAGTATCTATATTCATTCTAACCATTGGTGCATCAATACGCCACGAAGCATCCCTTTGCTTAGTTATATTATAGTTGGATGTGATAGAAAATATGCCATCACTTTTTGGATTAATCATGTCGATAAACCATTCTCTTCCACCTTGCATTGTTGGATACATCTTCTTTATTCCAAATTTATCAATTGTATTATCATCGTCATAGGACTGAAGATTTTCCTCGTTGTTAGTAGCTATACTTTTGGTTTCTTCAGTCGTGGCAATACCAAAAAAAATAGTTATCAATGCCAAAAATATCATAAGTGATATATATGCAGCAATCATTATCTTTGCAATAATGGCAGTTTAAGGCCAGTTTAAGTTTTATGGTTCATCAATGAATATTCTAAATATGCCAATATAACATTCATTTGTAATTTCTTCTTATAGAGGAGCCTGCAATTGGTAGATAACTAGATCTAGTAAGAGAAATTGTAGAAATAATGTATCAACCATTTCTGAGTCTAACCATTGCATTTGAATATCATTTATTATCTAATCGGTCCTTGGTATTTAACCATCTTATATACATGATATGCAACAGTTTCTCAAGGCTCAAACCTTTGGACCACATCAATAGTACAGCTTTAATCTGCAGTATAATATTATGATGAAAATAGTCATATAATTTAAGAATACCACTGAATGACTATCCTTTATTGAATTGGAAGTTCCAATATAATTAAATGAAAATAAGATTAAAAGATATATTTTTATGAGGATTAATACCGTATATATTTGGCATGCTAGAATTCAAAATATAAAATCAATGTTTCTTTTATGGGATAGCTTATTATAAATTGTTTTGATAAATGTGTTTGATTGCATGCTTTCAGAGAAGATGGTATGGAATTTGCTTATGAATGTTTTACTAGTCCCTTAAGAGAACCTTGTTAATAGAATAGATATTTTAGGGAAATTTGTATACGATTTAAGCAAAGGGCAAATAAGAGAGAATCGAAAATAGGATTCGATTTTACAATTGTTACAATATATAATATCAAACAATTGCTCTTTGAAGGAAAGGTATTATAGTCATATCCATTATAGTATTTTATTGATCAATAGATTTTCATTAGCACTCAGTGGTCTAGTTTAATCTATTTATTGGAAATGCATATTTATGTTCTGTAAATTATCTAGTTTACAATTTGCGAGATTTTTACCATATTGCGATCATTGGTGGCGGTATTTTAGGTGCCTCTTTAGCATATTTTTTAACCTCTGTGTCTGATTCAAAGATAATACTTATTGAACAGGAAAAAGATGTTGCCGTTCATACAAGTTCCAGAAATACAGGCAAAGTACACGCTCCTTTTATTTACGATCCTGTGAAAAAGAAAATTTTTGCAAAAGCTGCATCGCTAGGATATGATATGTGGCAAGCCTATTCACATTATAAGAAGATTTTGTTCAAACAGGACGGGGTATTAGAAGTAGCGAACGATCAAATTGGTATCGATATACTTCATAAATATATGGAATGGGGAGAAGCAAATGGTCTACTTAGAGAACAAGATTTCAAATTTCTCGATAGAAATGAAACAAAAGCAATCGAACCAAATGTTCGTTGTAGTTCAGCCATATATTGTTCGAAGGATGCATCTGTAGATTATGGTTCTTTGACAAAGAATCTGATACAAGATTGTAAATCGTTCGGATGTACAGTCCTACTAGGACATAAAGTTAAGGGAATTTCACATTCTACAATCAATAAAACCTTGACATTAATATTAGAACAAGGAAAAGAAAAAAAAATTAATGCTGAATTTGTAGTTAATGCAGCAGGAGGTAATTCCGTGGACATAGCCCATTCTCTAGGTATTGCGATGGAACTTACCGATCTTCACTTTAAAGGGGAATATTGGATAGCACCACCAGAATATAATGATCTTACAAAGATGAGTATTTATTCAGTGCCAAAATATCCAGAGTATCCTTTCCTAGATCCCCACTGGATTGTGCGTGTTGATGGAATATGTGAAGTTGGTCCAAATGCAGTTCCGGTCTTTGGCCCCTATGCATACAATTTGAGAAAGAATTTAAAGTATCTTATACCAAAGATATTTGAATCATCAAGAATGTCAGGGGTTCGTAAGATCTTTTTTGACAAAAAATTCTTATTTCTTGCCAGTAATGAATTAAAAAGTTCGCTCTCTAAAACTACAATGATAAATAGAGTAAAAGAATTTCTACCTCATCTAAGAGCGTCTGCATTCACTCAAAGAGGAACAGCCGGAATTAGATCAGCTCTTATAGACAAGAATGGGAAATTTCTTCCAGATACATTAATCATTAAAAAAGATGATTCATTACATCTCCTAAATTATA
>DATEOO010000102.1:0-2553 GCA_035274085.1 Candidatus Nitrosocosmicus sp. | reverse complement strand
CCGGCATTTTTGCTGAGAATTTATGCTTTAGGGATTTGGTTATTCTTGTATTCTGTCAATAAAGAGGGTGGATTTGTTATATGATTGGCCTATTAATTTTGGTATCCTGGTAAAAGGTCAAAAGTGCCTTTTTTATCACGTAATACTTGAATCCCGAATTAAATGAGATTCCAATTGTATTATAATTCACAATCGATAGCTGTTAATCAATTTAATTATTCAACGGTTGCTTTAGTATTGTTAACTTTTGCTAAGATAATTTTGCCGTCAAATTTTTCCATTGAGTTTACGAAATTTTCAACATTGTCCTTATACAATACTGCAGCAATGGCTGGTCCATTACCTGAATGACTAATACTCAAACAATGGTTTTCGAAAGCAGTGATCATGGGTGCGTAATTATTGTATAAGATAGAGTTTATTAGAACCCCATTGAGATTCATTGCCTTCCAATAATCTCCTTTTAAAGCTAGCCTAAAGGCGTGGTTAAAGAGGTCTTTATGAATTCGTAATTTAGGAACTTCACCTCTGGCAACTCCTGTGGGTAGGTATATAACGACCGCAAGCTCGTTGTTTACTACGTCTCTTTTTATTATTTTCTTATAGTGATTATCAGTCAATATGACTCCACCATAGTAGCATGCACACGCATCGTCAAATGCCCCTGTCATGCTGACCTTTGCCCATAAAGATGAATTGACCGCGGTGCTTAATACGGCTCTGTCATAGATTTGATCGTCCAATAATTTGTAGCATGCAAGAGAAATTGCGTTTGAGACCGCACTGGAGCTTTTCAGTCCCCACCCCGCCGGGATTTCAGAAGTTAGGCTGATTGATACAAAATGATTTTTCAAAACTCCCGCTGGCAGTATACTCCTTATTATCTTATTTACTAGTTTATCATTTTGAAAATTTCTAGATATTCCGTGATGCCCTTGCTCTAGTGATATTTTAACCCTGACTTTTTGTGAAATACCGAAAGTACAACCCTTGCCTGTTGCAATGGCATTTACGATAGAAATGGCACCAAACATAGTAACAGAAGCTGACGAATTCTTCATTTTACTTTGGCACACCAAATATTCCCAGTAATGAATTTCGCATGATATCCTTAGGCGCACTTAGGCCGGTCCATATTTCAAATGATTTACAGCCTTGGTTCAGTAACATTTCGTATCCAAATATTACCTTAGCCTTGGCGATCTTTGCACACTTTAAGAAATCAGTCAGAATTGGTTTGTAAATTATGTCAAAGACTATCGATTCTTTGCCCATCAGTTCAGATTTCAATAAACTTTTTTCGTTTCTAAGACCTACAGAGGTAGTATTAATTATCAATTTACAATGTGAGGAGATTTGGGATAATTTTTGATCATCTGAATATTCCAGTGGTATACAATTTAATCCCAAGCTACTGCCCAAATTAATGACTTTTGAGAGTTTCTGTTGGTCTCGATTTGCGACAAATACTGATTTTATACCCTTTTTACTAGATAAACCGACTAGTGCAGCTCTGCTTGATCCTCCAGCTCCGAGAATTAAAATATCGATACCATCAAAATTTGATATTTTTTCTTCAACTGGAACCATTATCCCATAAATATCTGTATTATATCCCACAAGAACCCCGTCCTCATTTTTGACCGTATTGACCGCCCCAGCCAATGATGCCTCTTCACTTAATTTGTCTACATATTTTATAATTTCAACTTTATGTGGAATGGTGACGTTAAACCCTGCTATCTTAATATTACGTAATGATTCGACAGAGTCTTTCAGTTCGTTTACTTTAACTTTAAAACCAATGTAAGAATAATTTAGAGTTAAATAATTAAACGCAGCATTATGCATCAATGGAGATAATGAGTGTTCCACGGGATCTCCTATTATACAAAAAGTCTTTGAAGATTTATCTGCGGTTCGCTGTTGATTCGGTGGATCCACTCTAAAACTGCTCATAACCTTATTCAATATAGTTTTTAAAGTATATTTATTCTAAAGCACTATTATTCTACCAAATATTTTTATTACAATTGATTCACATGAATATTTTAAGTATATTTTCATTTTAACTTGTTTGCCCTACTCTCTGAGTGCTATAAAAGGCAATTTATAAATTCAAAAAAATTGGATTAAGGACTTTGCATACATAAAGTGCACGTAGTATGTCGTACCAGCCTGTAATCTTTTTAAGTCAAATACAGGAAAAGTACTGTCTTCGATGAATTAATATCTCCCACATTCAAATCAAAAATCCACATAAGCAATAATATTTATTTCTAATACTAATTAGAAGAACAAGATTTTTAATTCATATTTTTTTTAATTTGATACCATAATCTGGTATATAATGATCCATTTATTAAATACATGCTAAATATATTATCAATATCTATTCTGTAATATAGACAAGTTAGACGTCTTTAATGCGGTAAAAAATGGAATAAGTAAACAAAAGTTTCTAAACTTTTCTACCCCTAAGTTAAACCAACCTACTCTTAAACAAATCATAAATTGATTTCATTTGATCTACTGACATTTGACCTGGAGCCA
>DATEOO010000101.1:0-6050 GCA_035274085.1 Candidatus Nitrosocosmicus sp. | reverse complement strand
TTTAGTCCAACAATTAGAGTTCAAATCTGGACTCGATATAATTTATTTATTATCTTCAAGTAGCGCGTCATAAAAAATAGATATCCAGCGAATATTTGCATTGATCTTCCTAAATGATTAAAATACAATATCTATTGTCATATTAATTCCGATGTTTATTGGTAACTAGGATTTGTTCTTCATTTATACCATTGGTGTCGATTTCTTTTTTTCATACTTCTATGTATTTTGTTAATTCACATTTATGATCAAGAACTTAAACAAAAAAAGACAATCAGCTTATGAATTAACTAAAGGAGAAAGTGGTCAGATTTTCTAAATACAACAGATACCGCGGTATAAATACATATGAACATGGATTTTACCCGTCGTTGATCGAAGAGGTATGAGCAATACCACCTGGTAATTTGATTTTTTTAATTTACTCTCATATCGACATTCTTATTTCATAAAGAATTTTATGATTATTATTAGATTTTAGAACGAAATACAAAATATAAAAGAACGCTTTTATCACTGTAAATGACTATCAAGTCTATCTGAGCTTTGCTTAACTTGAATGTCATATCATCATACCAGGAGATTTTCGATATCGAAAAAAATTTCTAATCCTTATAATCTCGTCAGAGTTTGACTTGTAAACATTTTCAGACAAAAATGAGATCCGCGTTGATATAAATTTATTTAATTAATAATTCATAGTCAAAACAAGAGAAAAATCTTAAGTACCACCATACTCATGCTGATCTTTATGAGTAAGGTAATTCTTTTGATTGGAGTTATCATAGCCGCCGTTATCCTCTCTTTGACAATTCAGCCAACATCAACAAATGCCCAATATCAACCGTTGGATAAGAATTCTATTTTGATCTCAAACCTCACAACGGTGCCTTCTACTGTACAAGTAGGAGATGAATTTGAAATTAATGCTACCATACATAACAATTCAACAGAATCAATAGTATACAGAGGAGATGTGTGCAATGGATCACCTCTGGATATAGACTTTGATAAAAAAGTACAACTTGAATCTGTTGTTACTTGCAGAGCAATAAGCTTTGAGGATCTGGCACCGACTCAGAATGTTACGGTTTCTGGACCAGATAATGGAATTATTGCTATTGCACTTCAAGAAGGAATGACTGCTGCTAACGTCACATTTCATTATACCATAGGGGAGGATCTTGAACAGCAAAAAAATGTAAGTCAGTCTTTTACATTTAATATAACAAGGTAGATCGGGATAAACAGTGCAATAAGTAATTTTTTTATTTCTTCATTTTTTATACTTATAAAGCGATCTTTCAATTTATCAATGCGATAAAGAATTAGTTTTTCATTAAATGATCAGCTATGACTCTGTAATTACACGCAATTCTTGTTTGACTATCTATCGTATCAGCATTTTTTCTGATAAAACTTTTTTAAACTTTAAGAAGAGACAAAATGAACAGGATTGGAATCAGCTACATGATATGTACGACAGTATATTATTTGCTCTACAAAAAAATTGGAAAACGCTCGAGTATTTTAGTGGTGTATCTTTGTTCTATTTAAAACAGTTAACCTCACCAGTAAAATTTCCTTCCATTAATTCTGTTCTGAAATTAATAACAGTTTGGTCACCGCATTCACCCGAAATAACTGCTATATTAAATACTGATTTAGGTCCTGAGCATTCTGTGGCTTTCTCCATACTATAAAGCAAATTGTAATGATTTGGCATTGACACATTATCAATGTAAATGATTGGACCTGAAGAATTATAACTGCTTTCGGAAGCCGCATATGATCCATCAAGACTAAAAGGGTCTTCAAATTCTCCGAAAGCAGAAAAACGTATTGTTGCGTTATCGTTTATATTATCTAAAATGCATTTTATATTGCCTTTTCCATTACCCACATATCCTGTCCCTTCAGCTGAATTCATGAAGATGTAGGGGACAATAGCGATTATTGTCAACACAAAACCCATTGATAATGAAATTAACATGATTATACCATGAAATTTGAACCTATTAAATATGATGACTACAGTATTAATCCTTAATATGGTAGGAATAACTTTATTTAAAATATGTTGGTTAGCTTATTTATATGAATGGCCTTTGATTTGATCAAGATCAAAATTGCCCTACATATAGTATTTTGCGGATTTATACAATAGCAACTATGGCAAATTCTGAAATCTTGATTCCTTGTATGGTATCAATATGTTCACAAAACGTTATCTTCAGTTAGAATAACCATAAAGGAATTAGAGAAAAAATACTGTTCATTTTGAAAACTATTGTTTGAATTAACGTTTCAACACTATGAAAATTAATGTGAATGTATAATATCATAATAGAATCTGAGCCAATACTAACTGCAATTCCATTTCTATTATTCATGATTTTGCATTTAATTGGAAAAGTATTAATATTATTATTGTACTGTATTGTCGGTATGATAAAAAAAGAACTTTACGATGAATTAGTAAGCTCGATTCAAAATCTTGAAGATTATAGTAAGAAATTCGATCACACTTGCGCAAAGAATGCTGTTGTTGTTCTAAAGGATCAAAGGGTACAAGAAGCGTTTCTTAAGCATATAATTCAGGATGAAGACTTTGTAGGACTATCGTGTCACGGTTTTGGTATAGATAGTATAGAAATAGTATTTAGGTTTCAATGTAGAGCTCCACGAATTTGTATTATCGCTCCGGCATTTGCAGTGCGGTACGATCCTATGACAAGTACGATTATTGAGATATTGGATCCATTTGTTGGACAAAATTTGCTACCTATAGCCGGTTGACGACCAATCCATCTTTCCTCATTATTTTTTTACTAAATTAATAATGACTTGAACTCAATAATTTACAGTCCGTTCAAATGATCTTTTTCTTACTTGTGAGCTTATTATGAATAAAAACCGAATATAAACAATACTATAATCTTAATTACCCTGAATATTTAACATACTCATAACTTGTTGTGTTAATGGAAAATATTGTTTAAAAAACCCATAACTAAGAAATGCTTAATAATGATTTTGTTTGTCGTGATGTATTGTCTGGCAAAATAGATCCTACTATCTACGGTGAATGGGAACCATTAAAATATCGTTTTTCACACCTGCCTGTTCATATTGCCTTGCTACACACGGGAAAAGTATTGGCTTTTGGGGGCTCAGGTAACGATCCAAAATATTTAGAACATCCTCATCCTGCTGAGGTATTCAAACCTGATACGATTGGAGGTAATGATGGCCAAGTTGAGGAAATTTCAAATGAAGGGATAGATGGTGATCTTTTTTGTGCAGGACATGCCTTTTTGGAAGATGGCCGGCTACTTGTTGCGGGAGGAACCTACAAGTATGATAATTCGTTTTTTGGTATCCCGTTGCCACCTTTTCGTGGATTAGATCATTCATATGTATTCGATCCAGAGAGCTTAAAATGGGAACGGCTTCCTAATATGAAATATTCTCGGTGGTATCCCACTTGCATTCTGACTGCAGATAATATTGTTGTAGTAATGGCAGGATTAACCAAACGCTTTCCGTGGGTATTTTTGAATAAGATAGAAGTATTAGAAAATAGTAGAAATTGGCTACATTATCCTAGTTTAGATAGGTGGCTTCCTTTGTATCCGCGATTGCATTTACTGCCAAATGGAGAAATATTTTATGCTGGATCTTTTAATACTCACTACACCTTTCCTTTTTCCGTAAAAGGTTTTCCAAGTGCAACTCTTAATCTAACTACCCAAAAATGGAAGACGATAGGTAATCCAAAGAATACAAATAGAGAAGAAGGAACTTCGGTGTTGTTACCCCTAATACCTCCAAATTATGAACCAAAGGTTTTGTTAATAGCGGGAGGAACTCCTCAAGGTAAAAATGCCATACGAGATGTTGAAATAATAGATTTTTCCAGTAAAAACCCAGGTTATGAGCATTTTACTCCTTTAAATCATGAAAGGTACTATGTCTATCCTGTAATTCTTCCCGATAGAAGCATATTGGTGTTAGGTGGTAAGACTGGAGCCAAGGGTCATTTACATACAGATCCAAGTCATGCAGCTGCTGCTCATCATCATCATCATGGCCCAATAGAAATATCTCATCATCCAGATGCAGTTATGGAGCCTGAACTATTAGAGTTTGAATCAAAGGAATGGAAGCCTATGGCCGATATGAAAGTAGATAGATTATATCATGCAAATGCATTGTTACTGCCCGATGGACGCGTGATGGCTGTAGGAAGCAACCCTGATAGAAATAGTCAGGAGTTGCGGATAGAACTTTTTAGGCCTCCTTATCTATTTAGAGGAGAAAGACCTATAATAAAAAAATGTAATGAGCAAACCCGTTACAACAAAACCATAGAAATTGAGACTTTAGATTCAAGGACAATTGATAAGATCTGTCTAATTCGTCCCACTTGTACTACCCACTGTGTTAATCCCGAACAAAGATATATCGGCTTGGAATTTGAAAGAAAAAATGATACAATATTGCAGGCCGAAATATCAGAAAATGCTAACCTTGCGCCGCCAGGTTATTATATGCTCTTTATCTTAAATAGTAAATTTGTCCCTTCAATTGCACACTTTATAAGGTTATCTCACCGGGACTTCAAACCTTAACTCTATCTTTATAAATACACTTTTTAGGAAAAATGAATATTGTTATTTTATTTAATTCTGGACATAACAATAGTATCTATCGTATAGATAATATACGATATATTGTATTTATTCGTAAAGCATATCTTTGATAGTGTATTAATTGTTCTATTCGAAGCAGTTAACCTCACCAGTAAAATTTCCTTCCATTAATTCTGTCCTGAAATTAATAACAGTTTGGTTGCCGCATTCGCCCGAAATAACTGCTATATTAGTTACTGAGTCAGGTCTTGAGCATTCTGTGGCTTCATCTATACTATAAAGCAAATTGTAATGGCTTGGTAAACTAGCGTTATCGATATAAATTAATATTCCTGAATTATTAAAATCACTATCGAATGTTTGAAACCCACCTTTAAGACTAAACGGATCTTCAAATTCGCCAAGCGCAAAAAACCGTATTGATGCGTTATCTACCTTATGACCCAATACAGTGCAGCTAATGGTCCCTTCTCCATTACCATTACTTATCAGTCCTTCAGCTGAATTCATGAAAGTGTATGGGACAAAAGTGATAAGTGTTAGCATTAAACCCATAGATGATAAGATTTGCATATCATTTCCATAATATGCAAAGTTATTAAATATTTTGAATAATAATCTATAGCATACACACAAACAAAATTTTCAAGGGGAATCTTTTATAACGTTCTTAAATGGTGACCTTAAACCTAAAAATATAATTTAACCGATGTGCGAAGTATGATGAAGCTTTAGTTTATTTTCTGGAAAATGATTTACACTTATTAATTTCTTGTTCTAACAATGCCGATTCAATTAATTTGTAAAAAGTATAGCATCACCCACTCAATTTCATCATTTATTAAAATAAGTCAAAGAATGATTCTGGCCCTATAATTTGAATGGTATGAGACATGTTGTTTGTTAGATAGAAAAATTACTATGAACATATCATAATAAAAGATAAGGTCATGTATTACAGTTAATACAGACTGAACTAAATCGTGGCTTTGATCGTCAGTTAGGGGCGCGCAAGAGATTGGCTTTAGATAGATCTGAGAAACGAGTATGAAAAATGCAAACAACGTAGACCCTGATTTAATACTAAATTATCAAAAGGCAGGTTTACCTAATATTAATAACATGGGGAAGTAATCGTACTCTGTTACTTGCATCTTTTCCATTTCATGATTATACTGACTATTATGAGAATCAATTAGAGAAGTAACATTGAGGTGATGAATGGATCCAGTAATATTTGAACTGCTTTTGGTTTATGACCTATATACAGACATACAAAATGGCATTCTAATGCCTAGGGGAAAAGGAGGAATTGGTATAACGCCTTTAATACTCAATAAATCGGAGCTCTAAAAAGTATATTACAAGTTTTATTATCTCCAGGCATTAAAATTC
>DATEOO010000100.1:0-3235 GCA_035274085.1 Candidatus Nitrosocosmicus sp. | reverse complement strand
GCTACAACAACTAACCAACGAACAGATAAACTATGGCATGAAGCACTTTTTATCAAGAATGGATGTTGAAAAGATAACTAATGGGGAGCATCCAGAATTTAGCACCGTTAGCAAACTCGGTATGATGATAAGAGGAGCACTTAACAAGAAACTTGCCGAAGACTTGAAATTTACTTCTCAAATGAATGAGGAGTTAGTCAAGCATTATAGAAACTATCCTGATACATCAGAAGGATTCCCCGAATGGTCCAAAAAACTTGATAGATATTTGTCTGAGGCTTTTGCTAAATTCGCCTAAGTTTTATAATTTGAACATGATCCAAAAAGAATGCTCGATACCTTTTAGGTAATAATTCCTAACCACCTAATCATATCATTTAACAAGCGATATCTTATCGATTTTATCTAGAAAGCCCTTTCTCCTATACTCCTCAGTAATTGAGATACGGACATCATCAATTATCCGTTTGCCAACATCAAGTTTCTTTCTGACCCCAGAGATAATATTATCATAGAACGAAAATGGGTATATTAGATCATATAGGGATTGCATAATAGTAAATAAGGACAGTGATGATTCAAAATCATCCTTCCGGAGATTATCGTAGATCATCCGCTTGATTTCACCTATGCAGTCTAGTAGTCCTGTAATATAGGCGTTTAATGAAACCTGCAGTTCCAGATGTCCGCTAAAATGATCTTTCCTTTCTACAATCTCTTTTAAGATAGCAGCTTCAACGTATTCTTGTTCGGCAGGCCACAAATAACGTTCTAAATCAGAAATAACATATTTTTTTAGTTCTGAAAGCAAAGAAAAAGCATTATTTATTAATTCATTTGCTTCATCTATCTTTCCGCTATGCAATAATATAATGGCCTTACTGCTTAAAGCAATAATTTCCCTATTATCTTTAATTAGTTTCTCCCTGCTTGATTCTACTTGTTTTAGATGAGACGAAAACTCATTTAGCGAATCCTGTAATTTGGTAGAATCAATTTCAAAAGTCATAATTGATGTTTCGTGGCTGGCTATAAATAGTTGCCATGAGTATATAAAAAAAAATTTATGGCATCTAAACCAAACTTTGAGAAGGATGACCAATATTCGCAGGAGCAGAGGTTATAATTTTGAGTATCGTTTGGTTAAGCAACTTAATTCTAAAAAATGGATTGCGCGAAGATTGGGAGGATCGAGCACAGGCTTACCTGACATTGTAGCAGTAAATAACTCAGATTCTATACTATTATCAATAGAAGCAAAGACGGCTACCAGCAATAGTATCTATGTCCCCCAAGATCAAATTTACAGATGTTATCTCATTACACAAATGTTTGAGGCTTATCAGGACAGGCACATAATTTTGGCATTTAAGTTTATGAGAAAACAAAGACTAATAGTCAAGGGAGAAATAAAATACCTCCCAAGAAAAACAAAAGAGTATTACAAAATAGTAAGGTTTAAGAAAAAGCCTAAAAAAATTCCAATCATAAAATGTAATTATAATGGAGATACCTATGCTATTTATGATTCTAAAATCAAGAAAGTAAAGTTAAGAAATTATCTGATGCCTTTTGATATATAACAGATATGTATGGGATTAGACTACTATTTGTTATTGGTCAGCGTGTTATGGAGAGATGGATGGCTGAAACCGTTATCAACTGAGTCATTACCCAATGAGAAATGTAGTTTATGCAAGAATGAATTCCTAGATTTAGAATTTGTAACATCATGTGAATTCTGTGAAATAGGGATCCTTCACGATGATTGTTATAAAATCCATATCAAAAAAGATCATAAAGAGCCCCTCGACCAGAAAGTAAAATCTCATGAAGAAAAGAGACTACATTCATATCAATAAAGGACTCAACCATTTTTTGTAAAAAATTTATTAATACAGTCTTTAAGATAAGTAAATTTATGGATATGAAAGGCAATTATGCTATGGACAAAGGGTATGAGCCAATATCTTCGGGTCAGATGTATGATATAGAGAATGCCGGGGAATCGGTTTATTCTATGAAGAAAACTTTGATGATGGAGAATGCGGGATCTAGAATTGCAGATTTCTTGATAGATGAATTCAAAGAAAACCTCCTAGAAAACCGTATAGTAGCCGTTTGTGGAAAGGGAAATAATGGTGGAGATGCATTAGTCGCTATGCGCCACCTATCAGGATATATTTTTGCACGAAATGAATCATATAATAAAATCAATTTATCGGTGATAATCTTATGTCCCCCTGACAACCTAAAAACTGAAGAATCCATTCTAAATTGGCAAATCATAAGCAAAATGGAATCCATTAAAAAATTTACTATAATATCAAACAATACAACAGAAATTGAGGACGAAATTAAGAAGTCAAATATTATTTTGGACGGAATATTTGGAACAGGAATTAAAGGAGAAATAAAAGAACCCTTTTCAAAAGTGATTGAAACAATAAATAGTAAAAAAGGAACTAGTTTTATTTTGGCAGTTGATCTCCCATCAGGATTAGATCCAGACAGTGGAAAAGTTATTGATAAAGCTGTTAATGCAGATGCAACAATAACCTTTCATCGACCAAAACATGGATTGATCAAAAACCAGGATAACATTGGTAAGTTAATAATTAAAAAGATTGGCATACCATTTGAAGCAGAAAAAGGGGTAGTGTGATAGAGGTTGAAGATAGAACAATTTCTGGTAGGAGAAATGGCAAATTTCACATATGTTATTGTAGATGAAAAAAATAAAGATTCGTTAATTGTGGACCCCTCTTGGAATTTGGAAATTATTTTTGAATACTTAAAAAAAAATTCACTTACTAATAAGTATATCTTAAACACTCATTCACATTTTGATCATATATTTGGTAATGAACAAGTCAAAAGTATTACAGGAGCAAAGGTGATACAGCACAAGTTATCACCATTAGAAAAGGACATTGAGATAGAAGATGGAGAGATTATTGAATTTGGTGATACAAGAATCAGGACAATCCACACTCCGGGTCATTCTAAGGATAGCATCTGTCTAATAATTGATGACAGAGTCATGATAACTGGGGACACCGTTTTCGTAGGTAGTTGTGGAAGATTAGACTTGCCCGGAGGCGATCCTCATGAAATGTATGAGTCAATATACAATAAACTAGCAAACCTGGATGGTAATTTGTCAATTTTGCCTGGCCATCATTACGGTTCAAGCAAAACTTCAACATTAAAAAAAGAGCTTGAATCTAATTTT
>DATEOO010000099.1:0-4532 GCA_035274085.1 Candidatus Nitrosocosmicus sp. | reverse complement strand
TTACAAACAGTCTAGATAAAAAAAGCAATGATATCAAAGTAGTTATTCAGGGATTTGGGAATGTAGGTTCATTTACTGCAAAGTTTCTAAATGATTTGGATTTAAAAGTTGTAGGTGTTAGTGATGTCTCTGGATTTGTATATGATGAAAATGGTCTAGATATTCCACAATTAATGAGAGACATGAGTGACAAGTCTAAATTAAGTGATTTACTATCAGATAATAATAATCAAGGACAGCATCAACACCAACACCACTCTTATGATATTTTAGAAAAAGATGAAATTTTTAAGGTAGATTCAGATATTTTTATTCCTGCGGCATTGACTGGAGTTATCAACGATAATACTGCTCCTAGCTTGTTGAAAAATAATGTAAAGATAGTTGTAGAGGGTGCAAATATTCCCACCACTCCATCGGCTGATCAATATTTGGTGGATAATAATGTCTTGATCATACCAGATTTTCTTGCAAATTCGGGTGGTGTGATAGGATCATTTGTTGAATATCAAGGTCGAACCGAAAAAGAAGCTTTTGATCTAATAGAATATAAAATTACAAATAATGTTAAAAGAGCACTTTACAATTCTATTTCATTTACAGATCAGGAAGATGACACTTTAAAACTTAATGTTAGAAAGGTTGCAATGGAAACAGCAAAGCAAATAGTATACAGAGCAATGTTACTACGAAAGGGTGCCATAAGTGTCGCAAGAGAAGCCTATGCAAGAAAGGAACGAGTTATCTATTAGATCAATTAAGTTTGTGATTTTGTCAATCTTATCTCTAAATGAATACTATTGGATTCCCGTAACTTCACTAATATTAAAGATCTCCCTACCAAACAAAGTACATAATTTTGGAATATAAAATGTACTAATCTATAAGAGCCGATTAACTTTGAATATTATCTGTTTATTTCATCCAATCTTGTTTCTCTAAATATTCTATTAGTTTGAGCATTTCCTGGATCCTTGTTTCTCCACCTACCTGGTTTTTGCATACTTCGTAGTGTTCTAATAGTCTTTTATCTTCATCTAAAGACAAAGATTTACTAGACTCTACTAATTCAAAGAATTTATCCTCTTTTCCTGTATGATCATCTATAAAAACCGCATATGATTTCAAGAATCTCGCTACCGGTTCTTTTAGGTTAATTTCACGATTGTTTAGTAACATTTTGTTTTCATCTTTATCTTTACTACGATTTTCTTTCAATACAATTATTTCTCTCCTCAACATATTTGCTATCCTTCTTCCTAACTCATGTTCGATCAAAAACTTGCGGATGTTTTTAGCATAATCATCTTTTTCTTTGGTTTCGGGGAAATAGGCTTGTTCTTCTTTACCATGATGAAACTCATCTACGAACTCTTCTATAATTACAGATATAATTTCAATACGCTCCAAGGGAACTTCTTTATTTGAATACAAATTGTCCGAACATTTTTGTGCAATATTTCTTACTCTTCGTATTGTTATATGATCATTTTTCAGATTTTTAGTCGAACTCAAACGATATAATTAGTTGAATCATACTTTTATCTATTATTTTATAATTGTCTTTTCTAGTATTTTTTGAGGCAAATTATTGTAATGATGACCAAGGTATTTTGAAAACGTTATAACATTTGGAAAAAGTGATGTAGTAAGAGTAAAATACAGATGGATTTGTTTGAAATTTATATCTTCATATCCGAAGAATTTGAAATACTTCAATTGTTTTGTAGTTTAAAAGAGACATTTAAAATGGAATCTAAGAATTAGTCTTAAGATAACTCTATGATGTAACTTTAGTCTATGTCCCTTCGTCGAACAGAACCATTAAGACAGCAGTGTAATAACTACCTAACGATAAGTTCTCTATGTAATTAACTTCTTCCAAATATATAAAATTAGATTATATTGATGACTATAGTATTGTGGTCGAATTCTAATACCAGGTAACAATAAAAAGAAAAAGGTTAAATGAGGTTAAATGGTCGGGTTACGAATTACCTACTAGGTGGTAGAGTTGGTACCTGCTCCACCTCCACCTGCTCCACCCACATACTTGAATGCTATAAGAGCTCCTGGGCTCCACAGAGTTGTTGTAGGCGTGATAGGACCCTCCTTGATGGCTTGTACCGGGCCTCCCATGTCTGTAATTACGTATACAGTGCTTCCATCTGGACTAAAGGCTATGTCTCGGTAGCGGTTCTCTGAGCGGAAAAGCTCTTGAGGTTTACCTTTGACTGCTGTACCGTTATCATCCAAAGTTATCTTGATGATCTTTCCTCCTTTCAATGTAGTCATAAATAAGTTATTCTCCCATCCGGAAATATTGTCCGATGCATAGAGACGTAGACTTGAAGGTGCTACGGTTGGATAACAGGTGGAAGTCATCTTTCCGCACGACTTTGCTGCCTCTGTAAAGTTAAAGCCTTTGTCTACTGTATAAAAGGTTGCAATCGGTGGTACGAAGTTTGTGGCGTTGAATTCACTTTCATTTTGTACAGTTACGCCGGCAGGTGCGGGTGCAACATCGTTGAATTTTAGTTCTGCACAATTCTTTGCAGCTGACCAATTATAATACTGATATGCTTTGTCATCGATATAACCAGAAACATATGGCCATCCATAGTTTCCACCAGCTACAAGACGGTTAACTTCGTCATCAGAATTATCTCCATGCTCTGCTAAATACATATCACCGTTGGGACCCACTGCTATACCTTGAGCATTACGATGTCCATAGGTGTAGATATGACTCTGGACTCCGTTTATGATGGGGTTATCTTCAGGAATGGAACCGTCTGGATTCATACGAAGTACTTTACCCTCATAGGTACTCCAGTTATTGGCAGCAACTTGCTGAGTGGTGGGGAGATGCTGTGCCATATTATTCAAACATGCCAACGCTAACTGATTCTTACCCTGATCACCTATAGTATAATATAACTTTCCATCTAGACCAAATGTCATACGACCGGAGTTATGATCACCGCTTCCTGACAGACCGCTAATTAAATCTAGGGGTTGACTAATATTATTGGCAACTGGATCATATGTAAATCTAGTAATCTTTGTCTTTAGATCAGGAGATCCATTATCAGATTTTTCTTCATAAGTATAAGCAACGTAGATATAATGTGTGTTATCAAAGTCAGGGTCGAATGCCATTCCCAAAACACCATCCTGACCTTTAGATTGATTGACATTAGGAATAGACATCTTGCTGAGTATCGTTCCATTATTGGGATCGACTCGTACAATATCCTTTCCCACCCTCTCTGTAATCCAGAGGGCATCATCGGGGCCATATAGGAGATTCAAAGGTGCGCTAAGGTTTCTTGTTATAACATTAACTGAAAAGCCCTGTTCTTTTAGGAGTTGTTCACGAGCTTGTTGTTGAGCTGGGGTTAGCGTTTCATTAACTCCTGATGGAAATGGATCCTCCCCTTGTGCCAATACGATTGGAACAATGTTAGTTGTTGTAGTAGCAGTATTAGAAGTATAAAACCCATTATACATTGCAGGAATTACGGACAAAATTATTAGTCCAAATAATGATAAAGTCATGATACAACGTTTTAAATTTAATCTTGCGTTCTGATGGTTTATCAATTCAAAAATCATATAGGAACAAACTATATAAAGAGCGGAGTATATAAGTGATGAATGCAGTTGTAAATTTTGAATGTAATTTACTATTTGATTATAAATAATAAGAATAAATATCATGCAAGATGTTATTCTTGTATGAGCACTAGAATTATGATTAAGATGCAATTTTAATAAATCTCACTCTCAGGTTGTTATCAAAGAAAAATGGTGATTATTTGTATTTGATTGAGATAATAGATAGTCTTTATTAGGATTATTGTAATATTATATTAATGAAAAAACTTAGAACAATATTATCCATTACTTTTTTGATTTCTAGTCTAACATTCATAGGATATGTTTCAAATTTTGCAATTGCTGTTCCTTCTGATTTACTTGTTCATAAATACGTTTTTGGACCTCTTATCGGAGTCGTCTCAAATGATACTGGAAATGTAGATTGGGTACTATCTGGAAATTGGAGATCGATCTTATCAAATGATACCGTTAGCAATACTAATGAAAATGTTTCACTAGGCAATCTTTCTTCTGGAGTCTTTAAAGCTGCTATTGAAATGATAAAGCCTGACGGGACAGCTAGACATACACATACTTTAACTGATTTTGTTGTAATGAATGTAACACAAAATGCCGATAGCAATTCTACAACCTATAATGGTACATCAACAATAAGTTTACGGGACGGTCCTGCAGTTGATATTCCTACTACCATTCAAAGATCAGCTAATGGTAATGTATTTATTATAACTATAGATCCTGAAAGTGTCGACTATCACTTTGGAAAATCGCCTTTAATCTATGGTATTAGTGCCAATCCAGCATTTGTGAAAATGCCACATATTGCAAGATGATCAAATTGTTCTAAAACTCTTCTTTTTCTTATTAATCGTCTTTAATGATGATTTTATAAATACGAAACAACATAT
>DATEOO010000098.1:0-3536 GCA_035274085.1 Candidatus Nitrosocosmicus sp. | reverse complement strand
AGGATCGGGTAGCTCTGTTATTCATGATGTTGAGGACAAAGATATCGTTGCAGGTTGTCCTGCCAAATCCATAAAGCACAAGATAAACATAAGCGAGGATAAGCTTTTCTTGATGGGAGGACAAGAATCTGATAAAAAAGTAGAACTAGAAGGTCAAGAGAAAGAGAAAGAGAAGACTAAACTACGAGGGCATAAATTCTCGAAGAAACATTTTGTAGTCAAACAATGGGGAGTGACAATTATAAGTTTAGCAATTAGTGCAATACCCTTTGTATCCCTTTAGAAAAATAATAACAATTCGTGAAATCCGTATAAAATAAAATGGTAGTAAATTCAAAAATGGGTTAGAGTATGGGTATGGATATACTAATAAATTCTGGCTTGCAGGGTTGAGCGATTATATTCTGAAGATATATTAAACAGCCTCGGGGGGTTTCGTAATAGATATATTACGAGTCCAAATTCGACTATTATTTTCGCTCGAAATGACTTGTAATCTTAAGGGCAAGTCTTCTGGTAGTAAACGGTACTTAATGTTAATATATTAGGTAAATATATCGCGATTAATCACTAAGTATTTTCGCTACACCCATGATAAGGATATATTAAGAAGTTGAAATCATCATAATAAATTTGGGCATAGATTTTCACAAGAATATATTCATTTAGATTTACTTTTTGTGTGATCATCGTAGGGTATATAATTATTACCATGTTAGAGACCACTAAGTTTGGGCGCGTGGGAATTAAATCCCTTATGGGAGTGAGGCTCTAATACAATTTAATGTAGATTGGATAGTCAAATTAAAGAGATAAAGATCTCTATGGCTAATATCCATTAAAGTCCATCCTGCTTGAGATTGAAGAATTGAGATTTGAGAATAGAGGATGAGAAGAATAATCCAATTTAGCATATGCAGGCATTGGATCTTAATATTGAGATCTGTTGGCGCGCATCTCAAGACCTTTATTGGCTCACGCCAAAGCCTACATCCTTTTGCAGAAGGAAATACATATACGTAAATTCATAATAAATTATTTTCTAAAGCGGAATTTTTTACCTGTGCTTTTGAAATTGTTTTATCATCCTTTAGTAATAATGACAATTTAAAGACATAATTTAATGAATTTCGTTCTGACAGTCAATCAATATGTCATTCCTAAAGGATGTAAGGAAAATTACTCATCTATACTTCATATCATATTAGCTTGTAGTATTTGTTTCATAAACTAGTTTAACAATATCTCTTCCAGGGTTTAACAATACTTCTTTACAGGCTTTTGGTAAATCCTTTGAATCTATCTTTTTTTGGTAATCATTGTATGCATCCAAGACTTCCTCCTTTTTCATCTTGTACAATAATTTCTCAGTTGTAATAATCTCGCGAGCTTCTTTAATGATTTGATCGCCTTCTTCCATAGACATAATCCCGTCTGAAATCAATTCTTCTATTCCAAAAATTAATTCCATCCTGTTAAGAGAAATCCGTGCATCAAATTGGCCTGCTTGTATCAATTTTTTGACGCTGGTCGGAGTAAAGTCAGTGACTTTGCCAAATGTTGCTTCAGGCGTTTCAAGTCTATCAATCCTCCATACTTTTGATATTCTTGGTTTTCCTAAAAAGAGATCTCTGTTGGTTGTAAATTTATACTCATTTACCCTCCCAATTGTCTTGGCTTTTTTATTAAGGATCTCATTGACTTCGTTGAAAAGACCCTTGGATCTTGCGAGATCTATTAGATCTCTAGTCATGTTCACAAAGTCGGTAAAAGCATAGGCTACCTGCTCATCGTATGAGGTTCTATCATGAAAAAAGATATCATTTTCTCTATCATCCACAAGGTCCTTCTCAATAGGAATATCTTTAGGTGTAAGAGGATGCAAGTTGACTATAAAGACTTCAAGCTCAGGAGTACGGGCTATCAATTCACTGCAATTTTCATTCTCTTTCTTTTTCTGTTCTATTCGTATAAGCTCTATCCAATAATTTTTATGTGCTGTTAACAGCTCCCTTAATGGAGTATTACTAAGATAACCACCATCCCATAGTTGGCGGTAGGTTCCAGAATTAAAATCCTCAATATGGGGATGATCAATAGCATATTTACCCAAAGCACTCGCTAGCACCTGGTCTATCCCTATTCCATCATAGAAAATCAAATGTCTATTTTCAGAGTTTCCATATTCAGAATACCATCTACCTTTTTCATTATTTTTATTTTGAGTATGCTCTTTTTTATCTAAATTTACATTGCCATTAGTAGCCATCTTATCCACGCCATGACATCTAGTTCATAATTTTTGATCGGTGCCTCATGCAGTTTCGCATAACTATCAAAGACTACTGTAGAGCTAAAGTCTTGTATATCAACGCTTGTGAGTAAAAGCCTTGGTTGTCCCTCTTCAAGTCGGGTTTTTATGGGAAAGTCTACAAACTTGGATAAATAATTTTTTAATGGTGCAAAATCATATTTCCACCATGGTAAAAAGTCAGTAAAAGGATTTAGGAATTTTGAACCCATATGAGGAACAGATCTAAACATGTTTGGAACACCACGCGGAGTAAACGCAAATTCAAAAATGGACCAAAATCTCCTGGCATTTTCTGTATCGGCTAAATCTGGATTGAATATTCTCATATATTCCCAAGTGGATCGAACAAATGAATTCTTGTGAAACAAACTGTCGGCTATTGAAGAACACATAAGACCATCCCAGAATTCTAAAAGTGTATCATCAGAACCCTCCCAACTATTATTCTTTAGATAATGACCCATCAAAACACTGGAGTTTATGGCACCTATTGAAGTCCCTGCTACAATATCGAATAATTGTCCATCCAAACTCTCCTTCCTGGCTTTCTTGTAGATTTGTTGATAAGTACCAACTTCGTATGCACCTAGTGCGCCCCCACCTTGAAAAACAAGAGCTCTCATAATAATTAGCCTCATTTTCTGATATTTATAACATTTTCCAACGGAGCTTTTTCACTAAATCCACTAGTGAAATAATTTTTCTTGATTTTGATTTGTGTATAAATCGCAGTAATATAATTATACAGAAGTTAGAAGAAAAAAAGAAAAAAATTAACTCTGTGCAGCTGCATTGCTACCAGAGTTCTCTTGATTTTGGACGTTGATGTTGTTACCAGAGCCTATTGTGTCACCACCAGATACTACTTGGCTGTTTTGGCTAGAGGATTGAGATTGGCTGATGCTTTGGTCTGCAGAGTTTCCACCATTTCCATCACCATCATCATTATCTTGTGCTAATGCATTGTTTCCTGTATTCTTTTGGTGTTGGAAGCTAACGTTATTGCATGATAGGAAAGTAGTTCCACCAGAAGCACACAAGGCATTTTGAACTGAAGCTTGTGATTGAGATATTGATTGCAGTGCATGATTGCCTTTTTTCTTTTTGGTTGCAAAAGCATCATCCATAGCCACAATGGGACTTGCGAAAAGAGCTAATGCGACCACTATTGCGATTGATGCTACAATGATTTTGTTATTGTTTTGGTTGTTTTTGTTGTGAA
>DATEOO010000097.1:0-3506 GCA_035274085.1 Candidatus Nitrosocosmicus sp. | reverse complement strand
AAATATTCGGCAAGATATATTGCCTGCTATATCCCATACCATGGGCTTTCCACAATTGGGTTCTACTTCTATAATAGTTAACTTGACTGGATTAGATGAATCTATTCATGATATTTTGGGATTTTCTAAAGATGTGGGATTTGATATTGTAAAGAAAGTGATTAAAACGGCTAACGACGTACTACTTGATTTCGGTCAGCATGATACAGTCAAATTTGGCGTTTCTATCATAAATGATTCTAGTTCAACAAGATTTGTCAATCTTGATTCCGAGAAATTTGGTAAATTGACTCATGATTTTAAATCATATTCACAAGGACTAGTTATTACCAAAAAAATGCTTGATGATGAGGAATCATTATCTAAAAATCTGATCGAATTGGATAATCTTATGACCGGTGGTTTACATGTAAAACTACTCACCAGCGATGTTTCTCCTCAGGAAATGGTGGAGTTCCTACAAAAATCAATCCATGTTATCCCATACTTTGACATATTTGAGGAGAATCGCATATGTTCAATATGCGGAACTCGAGTGGCTGGCAGTAATACATGTTCTATATGTGGATCTCAAAATATTTTTACACTTAAATAAAATCTATTATCCAGTACACGTGGAATAAACTGGATCATTTTAGAATCAAGTCATTTTTTTGAATAAGTGGTATAATCTTCATGATTATTTAATACCTCTATTCTATGAAAATACAAAAGTCTATTAAATATGGTATACTCAGACTGGATGTAAGTCCTTGTTTGAAACTCTAATTCATAAAATAAGCTATCGAAATTAATATAAACGATCTATAAATAATATATAAATGTTATATGGCTGAAACTGATCTTCATGATTCAAAAAATAAAACCATTGTACATATAAAAAAACGAAATAGTACAATAGTGGATTTTGAGCAATCAAAAATATCGAATGCAATTTACAAAGCATTGGTTGCAGCTGGTAAACCCGATCATAACTTGGCTGAATTACTTGCATCAAAATTGGTAAATAAAATTATAAAGAATGGATACTTGGAGTCCATTCATAAAGATCATGTTTTGAGCGTCGAAGATGTTCAAGATATGGTTGAATCTATTTTAATCGAAGAAGGCTTGGCTGAAACCGCTAAGGCTTACATCCTATATCGTCATGAAAGAAGAAAATTGAGGGAGATAAAAATGAAGATTTTAAACAAAAAAGATCTTGACGAAGTGGATAAAACTCTGGATGTTAATTCTCTGCGTGTTCTTTCTTCAAGATACTTGTTGAGAGATAATAATGGTGAAATTATCGAAGGTCCAAAGCAATTATTTGAACGAGTCGCAATATTGGTTGCTATATCGGACATTATTCATGACTCTCGAGTGTGTGATTTTCATAATAATCATACACAGACTTTATCTGAAGCAGAATCATATTATAAAAAATTAGATGATTTCGATAGCAAGTTAAAAATTGGAAATTATTATTTTAATAAATATCATTTTGAAGCATTAATCAGATCATATATCGATGAGGCCAAACTGGGAAGAATGAAGTTAAGCTTTAAAGAACTTTTACGATTAATTGCAGAAGGAAAAATGAGCAATTATAGCAACAAAATAACGGAATATTATAATTTGATGGTTTCTAATGAATTTCTTCCCAATACACCTACTCTTATGAACGCTGGTGCCAGATTGGGGCAACTATCTGCCTGTTTTGTTCTTGATATGCCTGATGATATGTATTCTATTATGAAATCATCTACTGATGCAGCAATGATCTTTAAATCTGGAGGAGGTGTTGGAATAAATTATTCTGACTTAAGACCCGAAGGAGATATAGTTGCATCTACTAGTGGTGTCGCATCTGGACCAACTTCTTTTATGCAAATTATCGATTCAATTACAGACGTAGTTAAACAAGGTGGAAAAAGACGTGGTGCAAATATGGGTATTTTAGAATCTTGGCATCCCGATATTGAAAAATTCATTACAATGAAAACTAAACCAGGGATGTATGAAAATTTTAACGTGAGTGTAGGGATCTGGTCAGATTTTTGGAAATCATTAGTGAATAAAGAGGATCATAAATATTCTCTTAGGAATCCAAGAACCAAGGTTAATGTGAAACATATCGATTCTCATCAATTAATGGAGCTTATAGCTTTGAGTGCATGGAAGAGTGCTGAACCTGGTGTCATATTTTTTGATAATATAAACAAATACAATCCTTGTATGGATGCTAAAGGAGGACCACTTAGAGCAACTAATCCATGCGGTGAACAGTCCTTGTATCCTTGTGAGTCCTGTAATCTCGGCTCTATTAATTTATCCAAATTTGTAAAACGAAAAGCTGATGGAATGTATGAATTTGATTGGCCAAAATATGAACAATCCATTAGAACTGCTACAAGATTTTTAGATAATATTATTGACGTCAATAAATATCCTGTAGAGGAAATTGATATCAATACAAAACTAACCAGGCGAATAGGATTAGGGATTATGGGTATAGCAGACTTGTTATTTATGTTACAGATTCCCTATGATTCAAAGGAAGGATATGAATTTATGAGTAAACTGGCTGAAACTTTGTCATATTTTAGTATGGACGAAAGTGTCGTCATTTCAAAATCTCGAGGTGCTTTTCCACTATTTGATCAGACTGAGTATAAAAACGGAGATATTCCGCTATCGGGTTACCATGAGATCCCTAAGGAATCACATTATTATGACTGGGACTCTTTAATAGAAAAAATTAAAACCCATGGAATCAGGAATTCATGGACTACTACTATTGCACCTACTGGTACTTTGTCAATGATTTCAGATGTGTCTAATGGGGTAGAGCCTGTTTTTGCTTTGGTGTTTGAAAAACGTGTTACTGTTGGTAGGTTCTTTTATACAAACAAGATTTTTGAGAATATTTTGAAGGAACATGGATTATACACTGATGAAATTTTGATAAAAATTGCAAATAACTATGGCTCCGTCCGCGGCATAAACGAAATACCTGAATGGATACAAAAGCTATTTGTTACAGCCATAGATATACATTGGACCGATCATATAATGGCTCAAGCTGTGTGGCAAAAATGGATCAGTAATGCAATTGCAAAAACAATCAATATGCCTGGAGATGTTACGGTGGAGGATGTAAAGTGTGCATATCTACTTGCACATGAATTTGGATTAAAAGGGGTAACTATCTATAGAGATGGCTCTAGGAATGAACAAGTTTTACACATTACTGGTAATGATCGAGAAAAAAGATTCCAAGTTAAACCAAGTATGTATTTGCATGATTATATTTTAGCAAACATACATGAACCTTATGTTCTTGATCAGGTAAATCCAATTTTTAAGGATTATGGATCAAGTGATCAATATGCAGGAGCAACTAATACAATCGATAACAAACTAGAACCTAATAGTTTTGAATCCGATACCGGATCAATTAATACCAAATCTGACGCATACACTCTTACTAGAACAGAGAACGATAAAGAAGAATGCCCAGTTTG
>DATEOO010000096.1:0-8251 GCA_035274085.1 Candidatus Nitrosocosmicus sp. | reverse complement strand
TTAGATGAATGGCGCCATCACCCCTGCGAATAAAAGAAAAATATGTCTATTGGATGTTGCTTTTAATAAGATTTTTTATGTTCTAAAAAGCACCAACTAGTCCTTTTACGGTTCGTTAAATTGAATTCTTTTAAAAAATGCGGTCTAATACATTCATAAGAGCAAGTGTATATCCTAGAAAAAAACCATATAGGTAACATAAGATAACATAAGCAGTAATATTGGCCTACAATCAAACTCTTAAAGTAGTGCGCTATTTTTGATTTATTTAGGATTGAGTAATATTTGAACAAGGGAACTCTTTATGATTTAATTGTAATAGGAACAGGAACAGCAGGCTCTACAGTAGCATCAAATTGTCGTTCTAAGGGACTAAAAGTCGCCATCATAGATTCGGTACCATTTGGTGGTACATGTGCTTTACGCGGCTGTGAGCCAAAAAAAATTCTAGTTGAGGCAGCAAAAACAATTGATGCGATCCAGAGGCTTGAAAATAAGAGCATAAGCGATATCGATAAGGTTCATTTGAATTGGCATGACCTGATAAAGTTTAAGAGAACTTTTACAGAGCCTTTTCCAAAACAAAGAGAAGACAGTTACACAAGGACTGGTATTGTTCCTATTCATGGCAAAGCCAGATTCGCGGATAGGGACTTGATTAATGTAGAATTCAATGGCATCAATGACGATACCGAATATGAGATTATAAAAGGAAAATACATCGTGATAGCAACAGGAGCAAGTCCCGTAAATTTAGGTATTCCAGGTCTTGAGAATGTGACTACAAGTGATCAGTTTTTGGATCTTGAGAGTTCTCGACTACCTGATAATATTGCTTTTATCGGCGGAGGATACATTTCTTTTGAGTTTGCGCACATTGCCGCCCGAAGTGGTGTCAAAAAGATCACAATTTTTCATCGAGGAAAGCAACCCTTAGAACACTTTGACCCAGACCTTGTTAATTTACTAGCTCAAAAGAGTAAAAATATTGGTATAGATATTCTATTGGAAACAAAGGTCGTGAAAATTGATAAAAAAGCATCTTCATCTTCTTCAGCTGAAGGAGATGGTAAGTTGGTAGTACACTATTCTTCAGTAACAAATTCCCAGCCAGATTATAAATCGACAAAGACACTAGGGGTTGATATGGTAGTTCATGGAGCAGGAAGAGTGCCAAATATAAAAGACCTTGATTTAGAGGCAGCAGGCGTTGAATATACCCACAGGGGAATAAAGGTGAATGAATATCTTCAAAGTGTTTCCAATCCAATTGTATATTCGGCAGGCGATGTCGCCTCAAGTAGAGGTGCACCGTTGACCCCAGTAGCAACTTACGAGGGAAATATAGTATCAACTAATATTATAAATGGAAACAGTGTTAAGTCTAATTATGCTGGACTGCCTAGTGTTGTTTTTACTATTCCACCTCTTGCGTCGGTGGGATTAATGGAAAAAGATGTGATAGAACAAGGATTGCAATTTAGAGTAAACTACGAGAATACTTCTAAATGGTCTTCTTCCAGGCGATTAGGTGAAACTCACTCTGGATTTAAGGTTATAATAGAGCAAGGAAGTGACCGGATATTAGGAGCTCATTTACTGGGACCTCATGCAGAGGAGGTCATAAACATATTCTCAATCGCTACAAGATTAGGACTTCGAGTCAAAGATCTAAATGATCCCATCTTGTACAGCTATCCAACCCATTCCTCTGACATAATCTACATGTTGTAAAGGTTGTAGCAACCTCATTTTTAGTGTTATAAAAGAAAGAATGTTCAATTTCACAAAAGAGAGAATGCAACAGAAATAATAGAAATATATGGCAATTACTACAAGTTATACGAAAATATAAAAGGACAGAAAATGAGATATTTTCGAACAATCCATACTTTTAACTTTTAACATTAAAGCAATTCATTTCAGTATTTCTAAACCTTTTACGGACAGTTCAATGGGCTTTATCTATTGGTCTAATTCTTCGCCTTAGGTCTGAAATTGATATATAGAAAGAAATTCAGAACTAGTTGAACCTCTTTTAACTTATGTTGTTTTAACCTGATCTGGTTTTTTCCATGTAGATTATAACCAAAATTAAATATACACGACTCGGCTAGGCTTTACCTTCAAAATTACTCTTTTTTCACCTGGTGCTCCAAAAGGATATTTGTCTTTGTTTAGATATTTTTTAGCCATTTTATCGATGTGGCTGTCAGCCAATTCGCCTGAGATCTGGTCAATTACTTGTCCTCTCATACTTACCATATGATATGGATTATTGCGATCTGCTATTGAAATTGCTATCCTTGGATCCCTAGTTACATTCTTCTGTTTTACTCTACCAAGAGCAGTATTTATGAGAATTTCAGTCCCGTCGATATCAATCCAGGTTGGAGTTATCTGAGGTGATCCATCTTTCATTAGAGTAGAAACAAATGCTAGGTTTTTGTCTTCCAAAAGATTCTTGATTACTGGTTCATTAATATCGGTTTGATGTTGACTCATGGTTAATACACAGTTTATTTTTCATCATCGTTTTTATATACAACACCTTTTGGACAGAATTTCCAATATTTGTCTCATTAAGTGCAGAAAAACTACTAGGAAGAAAAAATTGAGGTCTCATTTAAATCAAAAGTCTATTTCAAATCTAAATTAAACTACTTAAGTTTGGTATGACACAAGAAGATAAAGCTATTTTTTGCTCAGAAACGAGTCTGAGGCTTTCATTTTTATGTTCCATCAAATAATTTTCTAATATCATAATGAAATATAAGCGTCATTTTAATCCAGTTTAGCAATAAACCAGAGACAATAAATTTCCGACTAACGATATTTTAATAGTGCTTTATCGCTATATAGTTATGTCAAAATTGTTTACTCTACATTCTGATATTTTCCTAGAATGTGATGAATATATTCAAATTAGTGAATATTTGAAAAATAAAATTAATCCCATAGAGCAGGAATTCTTAACTGAAGGCATCGAGTTTTATGAAAAGCACAGACACGACTCAGACGAATCAATTTGATGCTAACGGATTAAAATTTAAGATTTTTAATCCAAAGATACATCAACTACCAAAAATAGATTTTAGACAAACAAATGGAGAGGACCCGCTATCAGTTCAAGAATATTATGAAAATTGCATCCTTAGCAGAAAAGCGGGTTCGACAGAAGTGAAATATGTGATAAAGTACTTTGATAATTGGATAGGTTTTTTTTCTATCGATCTGACGAGGTTACATAGTAAAAACTTTGAATTGGTTCATCAGTACGAAGAAAAGGGAGACGAGAAAAGATCTTACCAAACACCAACCTGGGCACTACTAATAGAAAAAATAGGTATTGATCAACGATACAGGTGTTATGGAATTGGAAAATACATAATGCTATTTTGCAGCGGCCTGGCCCATTCCATAAACAAGGACAAACAAATCAAGCTCATCATATTTAAAACAACCAAATCATTAGCCGAGAAAATTTATTTTCCAAAATATCAATTTAGATTCACAAATGCTAAGGGGAGATTGGTATGGGCATTTAAGAGGATTAATTAGATTTGAATATTAACCCATATTTAAGGAACCATGTTTAATGTTTTGAACATCACAAACATGAAAGATTACATGGTTATTAAATTGGATTTTAGTTTATATTACCTAAAGTGTTAGAAATTGTGTTTGCATTATGATCCCTGCGAGGTAGCAAGTGTACTCGTGTTCCCGTGTAAAATTGCTATGCAAGCCGGACTGCTGTCATAATGCAAATGTATTTTACTTAACAAGAATTAAAACAACCTTGAAACTAATTTTTCTGCTGATCAGAAAAATTAATAACAAGAGTATAAAATTAGATTAGCTTTTGTCATATTCACTCATTTTCATTTCCATCCCCCTAGATAAGATCGTTTGATCGGGATATACGAATTAAAATAGCCTTTAGTAGGACGAAATTATTTAATTGCAATCGATAAGTGGATAGAAGTGTAAAATTTTTTTACTACTATCCAGACCGCTTTATTATATGATATCCAAACTCTGTCTTTATGGGCTCAGCCGTAATCTCTCCCTTTTTTAATTTAAAAGCGGCTTCTTCAAAGGGTTTGACCATCATCCCTTTTCCAAAGAAACCTAAATCGCCTCCTTTTTTGCCACTTCCTTTGTCAATAGAATACTCCTTGGCCAGATTTGAAAAGCCTTCTCCTTTTTTTAATTTTTCTAAGATCAATAATGCTTCACTCTGTTTCTTTACTAAAATGTGATAACATTTAATTTTATCAGCCAATTAAATCATTCACCATCTAGATTGAAATTCCAGCAATAAATAAACATTGTGAAGCAACAAATTACTCAAATAATTCCTTGTTTAACAATATGCTCCAAATTTTTATTGAAATTTATAAGAATCTTTCCGTATGAAATTTAATCACACCCTGATCCTTTCTATATTGAAAGTATAAAGACAATAGTGGATTTGAAACTCTGCAAGGGAGATATGACATTATAATACAGTAAGTATTTCAATGGATTCCAATTTAGTCTTTATCGGGATTGTTCTCCTAAGGCCATTCTTGTAAAAAAATCATATTCTAGTGACTCACGTATTAAATAATTACATTCGAAATCTAAATCATTCGGGTGGTTGGGAGATAGACCAGGCCATCAGATATCACATACGCGAAATAAATAAGACGTTGGATAGTCCATAAATATAACTAGTACTACACATAGTATTATTTCATGAGCGATTTCGCCTTTTTCAGATTTGCAAGTTTGAACCTGTTAACGGAAGAGGAAATTAACCATAAGAACGAAATTATTGAGATTACGGAACAGGTTTTGGATGCAGAAGGTATTGAATGCGATTCAAGAATATCCAAAATTTCTGAAGATCAGTTAGCACAGATCCTTGAAAAGGTCAGAAAAATTAGAAAAAAGAAAGTGAACCCGGAGAATGAGAATGAAATTACTACTTAAGAAATACTTTATGATAAAACCATATAGGGGTCTGAGAAGTTTACGAATATTTTGACGATTGGAAGTATAATAATGATGGGCTTAGGAATATTTCTTATGATCGCAAGAACCTTTCTTCCTGGCACAGTCGTTATTATATTAGGAATTATAATGACGTTGTATAGTCAGTATAGTCGCCACCCTTCATTCAAAAATATTAAATCAAAACCAGATCCAGCCAAGATATGCATATGTTCGATCTGTAATCATAAGGAATCAAAGAATTGTATAGATTCGCGCTGTCATTGTTGTATAATTATCAAAGAAGACATTGTTGTCGGTCATCATAACAGTCCCTTGCAATAGTTACAAGATTTATCAAGATTCTAGATTAATAGGCTGCATCAGATCGAATTGTAGTATGTAACTCTTTTATCATTCCTTTTTTTCTTGCATACATTTAGTCGAATTTTTGTAGAGAATAAAACTTTGTAAGAATTTAAAAATCATTATTCCTTCTTGGAATAATCTAGAATTCTGCAAAGAAAAGCCAATATTGAAAATGCAGATATGTTAACTAAACCTTGAAACGAAACAAGAAGAAATAAACAAATTAACTCATTTGCCTCAAACAGATATGTTGATGATAGATGATAATAGCGGCTTTCAATAAGAATATTGATTAAAACTCGCTTTTAATATAAAACAATTCTACTATTATTACTACTATTATAATCAACCGGAGTTGACCTACATATGAACTCCGTATGTTAAGTAATTTATCGATTTTGAATAACTTATTAATTTGGAATTTTTACATACATCAATGAATGAGAAGAGGGTAGCGATTGTGACTGGAAGTTCCAGTGGAATAGGTTTTGAAACATCTTTAATGCTAGCAAGACACGGATTCATAACATATGCTACGATGAGGGATTTACATAAAAGTTCAGACCTGAGGTCTACAGCAGATGACGAAAAAATACCCTTGAGATGTATTCAACTTGATGTTACCAACGATGCATCTGTAAAAGAGGCTATTGAAACTATAGTGAATGAATCACATAAAATAGATGTCCTGATTAATAATGCTGGATATGGTTTAAGCGGAGCTCTCGAAGATCTTTTAATAGACGAAATCAAATCACAATTTGACACAAATTATTTTGGACTGATAAGAACTACCCAGGCAGTGTTACCACATATGAGAAAGCACAGATTTGGAATAATTATCAACATAAGTTCCGGCCTCGGCCGTTTTGGTATGGCAACTAGTTCGGCCTATGCGAGTTCAAAATTTGCTATAGAAGGATTGACTGAATCCATGGCCTATGAGCTTGAACCATTTGGAATTAGAACTATACTTGTAGAGCCAGGCATAATCAAAACTAACTTCATTAAGGCTGCTGTACTAGGACAAAAATCAAGAGATCCTAATTCCCCTTATTTTCAATTTATGAATAACATGGAAGATGGGATGAAAAAATTAATTGAGAATGGCGAAAGCCCTGAATATGTTGCTAAAGTTGTACTAGAAGCTATAAACGACAATAACCCAAAGTTGAGGTATCTTGCAGGAAAAGATGTTGAGCAAATTATGGAAATAAAAAGCAAGGTATCAGATGAAGAATTCCATAAAATGATACAAAATATGAGTAAGTAATTAAGCAGCCAAGCCTACTTACTCATAGATAATCTTATGTCAAAAATCTAAATGAATCTTTAATTTGTTGAAACTCTTTGTACATTTCGGGTACATTTGACTGTGGAGCTACGAAATTCAAATGAAATAATTGATCATTATAGATTGTGTATGTGTCCACTTCGAAGGTCCCAAGATTTTGGGCAAAAAAAGTCAACTCTTTGGCAGGTTGATCACCAAGTCTTGTGTAGTTATTTCCGAGTAGCTTTACATTCAAGTTTCCGTACATTGATGATGGGTCTTCAAAAGTTCCTATCTTATCAGCGACTAATTTATCTAGAAACTCTGCTGGCAATGACTTATTGTCTTCTAACAACCTCTTTACATCGCTAACTGAGATACTAACAAATATTTCATTTAATGGAGTGACAGACTCATTCATCACAGGTCGAAGCACTAATGCGGTAGTTTCGCCATAGTACGGGAATGTAGAATTTCTTGGAGCAATTTCCCAATCTGACGGGTAATTGAGATCAAATGTTTGATTTGTGGAAGTGAATGTGTGAGTCGAATTTATTTGTGCTTTGACATAACCAATTTGAATATTGTTCGTTCCTAACAATAATACTAATAATGATAATGGAAGGAGAAAAACAAAAATAGTAATCTTGTTATGCATTATTAACAAAAGAATTAAGAGGTATATAACATCATCTATAAAAGGACAAGGACGTAAGGAAAATAAAAAAAGCTTTACCCGTCTTACACTGCATAAGATGCTGTATCAACTGTACTTCATTGATTATTAAAGTTATATATCACTTTAGTGCAATATAGATTGAAAAATGCCTAGATCAAATTCTGCTGAATTGATTACTCTAAGAGTTAACATTGTAAAAGAATTAAGAAATAAATGGAAGAGGGAAAGAGAGAGAAATCCCTATATTAATGAACATTTTGGAGGATTTGTAAATGAGTTACTACATGAAATACTAGAAAAAGATGAATTTCTAAGACATTATGCTCCTTTTTTGTCAGAGGAGGGATGCACCAGGGATACTCTCTACATTAAAGACTCGAAGGAAAACAAGGTTACCGAAATCCATTTTAATGAAGAAAAATTACGTTGCTCACTCTGTCAGTCATCGACTTGCTTTCATGTTCAGTTTGCCATGGCCACTCCCCGGATTGCGAAATTGAATATAAGAAATCAGCAAGCGGATCAAGAAATTGAAGAAGATGGACAACAAGTAAGAAAATTAACAAACAACAAGAGAAGAAAATCCACAATTTCCAGAAGGTGATACTGAATAATTTAGTCATAAAATTTATCACACTCAAACCCCAATTACAATTTCCTTTGATGTGTTTGATCCATTAGGAACCTTAATTAGTTGTTCATGGATTAATTTACCGAGCATATTTGGAAAGGGGTATTATAGACAATCATGCGGTAACTGATCACCCTATTCATGACCTATTAAGAAAAAGGTGGAGTGCTCGTGCATTTTCGACAAGAAAGGTGGAGAAAGCAAAACTTTTTTCGATTTTAGAGGCGGCAAGGTGGACACCATCTTCTAGAAATGAACAACCCTGGCGTTATATTATTTTTACACGTGATAATCCTAGCAGATTAATTGAGGCACAATC
>DATEOO010000095.1:0-2497 GCA_035274085.1 Candidatus Nitrosocosmicus sp. | reverse complement strand
ATCCTCATTATCTTCCTCCTTACTATCTACCACAAATACAAATGAATAATGAATTGAGGTATATAATGGATATGAAAAATTTGTATTCTTTGTAATGTAGATTGCAAATACAGTTTCTTAAATTTTAGACCTATTAAAAGGTGATACTTGATCATTGATAAAACTATTGAAAGAAGTGTACAGCGATTCGTAGTTCAATTTTTAGATAATTGGAGTTATAATTTTCTCAGTCCTGCTGTGACACTATATACGAAGAAAGTTAAAAGAGCTAATCTTTTTCATTAATGAATCCAAACATAACATTTTACTAGAGGTTTTCATCTACTTTGTTAACCAATGTCAGAGGAAGTTGTCCGCGCAGAACTCTTTCAATATTGATGAATATGATATCTGATATAGAATCAATTGCCTCATGAGTCCATCCAGCTATATGTGGTGTTAAGAGGAAATTATCCAGCTGTAGCAATTCATCCTTTAGGTCTACGGGTTCCTTCCAAAATACATCAAATGCTGCTCCGGCAATTTCCCCATCCTTTAAAGATTTTAGCAATGCATCTTTGTTTACTACATGAGCTCGGGCCACATTAATTAAATATGAAGATCGCTTCATCAAATCCAATTCGGTACTCCCAATCATGTTTTCAGTTTCTTTATTTAATGGAGTATGAATAGATGTAAAGTCTGCTCTTTGAATGACTTCGGAAAGTTTGTCTATACCGTATAAATTATCTACAAAATATTTCTTATCTCCACCTTCAGTCTTTGTGAAAGGATGTTTTGTTACAGCAATAACCTTCATACCAAAGGCCTTAGCCCGTTTAGCTACCTCTATTCCTGTGACCCCCAGCCCAATTATTAACAATGTCTTTCCTAGTAATTCTGATCCCATTCTATCTTGTTGTCTTCTAATAAACGAGCTAGTATTTGTCTGAGAATCAAATAAATTTATTTTTATGTTCTTAACCAAATAAAGCATTAACAAGAAAGTATGTTCTGCAACAGAAATTGCATTGGCCATAGGAACATTTGCTACGTAAATACCTTTCTTAGAGCAATAGTCAATATCGATACCATCTATCCCGATACCGGATTGTTGTACTAACTTTAGATTTGGACAAGCATCAATTAAAGACTTGTCTATTTTATCAAAACTGTTGATCAGTATATCAGTATCTTGAACTTGCGGTAAAAGTGATTCATTATAATCAATAAATTCTATACGTATGTTTGACCTTTCTGCTTTTCTTGCTATTTGTTGTTTAAACTCCAGATTTTGGATCATTGCTTTAATTTTCAAGATGTATCATTATTTATTTTCCATGTTTTTATTTATCTATAATATGTTTCTGGTATGAAAACAATATGGGTCAAAATTCCTAAAAAGAAAGGTAAAAGAGGCTATAATTATCTACAGGTTATGAGAACTTTGAAGTGATTAGTGTTGCCGGTAGATAATTCAGTATACTTGACTGTCTTAAGCGTGCCGCAGGTTAGAGAGCCCAAATCAAATGAAGTACCACTTAACTGCAACCCTGGAAAATGACACAAGGTATTCTTGGTGTCCAAATTGCCCCTAAAAGTATATGAAATACCATTGGCTTTTCCGCTTACAATATGACCGCTTTTTTCACCAGTAGACCCTTTGATGGATAGAGTTCCAGACCATTTACCATTCTTCTTGTCAGCATTAACTTTGAAATTGCCGGGGGAAATTATAACTCCTTTTTGCCCGGTTGCACAATTATAGATAGATTGTTGAGTATTTTTTGCCTGAAGGTGAGTTATCGAGCCTTTGTTACTGGATGAAGACTGCTTCAGAGGGGATGACAAGTCAGATACCACATTCGAATTAGCATCGGCATTATCGTTAAAGTCAGCTATGGATTCTGTTGCTTGTACAGATCTAAAAAACATTAAACTAGGTGCAACAAACACTCCTGCAATAAGAGTTAAAATTATCAACAAACCTTTTGATATGGGTTTTGACATTCATAGTAATCAATTTATTGTTATACTTAAGTGATGCTAATTCTTCCCAATGTAAGGATTACTCTATTATTTTAAAACTTTGTCTTGCAATAGGTATCAAATTTTTCGTATCCTGTGTTTCTGATATATTTCTAACCAGCATCTTTTACTACTCGGGGTTTTGTATAATTGCCTATATCATATCCCAATTCTCTAAAATATTTTAATGTTAATTTATAAACTATTTCATCATGATCTGCAATCTCTAGTATGTGCTTCCATGAGATTTCTTCATTATCATCAATATCGCCAGAAAGTTTTGTGACAAGGTTCCGAGCTTCCACTTTACAATCCTCAAAGGTCTTTCCATTCTTGTAAGCTCTATTTCTTGGATCACAATTCGCATTATTCAAAAGATAATATTTTAATCACTCTGCAAATATATAACATTATTTCAGCTTTCACGAAAGGAGATTTTTTCATTCAAAAATATTAGGAGTTTAAAATACAAAATAATAAAGGATTAATT
>DATEOO010000094.1:0-2940 GCA_035274085.1 Candidatus Nitrosocosmicus sp. | reverse complement strand
TATTAAATCTATGGAATGAAATGAAATTAACCGAACCTTTATGCCATCCGGAATATAATCTCTCAGACTAGTTATCAGACCCATGTGGATATCCTCATGGTTTCCACCGAACTCGATACCACTTGATAGTAACGATATAATATACAATTAGTGGTGGTGAGATATTCTTTTTTAATATATTAAAAAGAAAATAAAGGTTAATTCGCAGCCACGATATAATCGTAGACAGCAACGGGAAACTAATTCCAGAGTTTATTAAACAAATTATATAAACAAAATAAATGATAATGAAGATCAAATAAAGCAGCTCTTAGCAGGCCGTGGAATGATACTATACTTATCATGCTATAAGGTACTTTTCAAATAGAGGCTTGATTGCAGATGAAAATAGGAATTTTCATTTATCTATTTAAACAAAAACACCCAAGGACTAGTAAAGTAATTTCCATATCAACTTTGCAAACCCTTCTTTATGTAACAAACCAATATTTGCAACATCAATGTCTTTATGATCCGCACTGGAGAGCAAAACAATTCCTTTATGACTAGATGGATTAAATGCAATTATGGAATTGTATCCGTCAGCAGTTATACCATTATGCCATATTACTTCGCTACCATAATTGGTATTTATCATCCATCCTAATCCCACGTAAAATCCCTCACCGCTATTGTTGTTTGTTACTTGAACATTGTTTGGTCCGAGAAATCCGTTGTAGTGTCGAATTAAGTGTGATTCTTGCATCGCCGTATCCAATTTGGTCTGTATCAATCCAATGTTCGCTGAAATAAACTTGAGCATATCACTGGTGGTAGAATATATTCCTCCACTGGGAGTCATTACAGGAGCTAGATTCCACAGAGGGAGTTCATCTCCATTAATATGCCCCACAGCCATATTAGATTTCTGTTCCTCTGTCAAAGTGATGCTAGTGTTTACCATACCTAGCACTGATAATATCCTTTTTTCTAGGAGATCATCATAAGACAAATTCGACTTCAAGGCCAAAATGTTACCCAGCAACCCCGTCCCAAAAGAAGAATATCCGAATTTGGAACCAAAATCTCTTGAAATTGAAGTATTAGAAAGACTTTGATATAGTTCGGAAGGTGAATATTTTTGAGAACACTCTATGATTTTCATTCGATATGCAGCAGTATGGTTGACATCAAAATTATCCCAATAATCCTTACAAAAATTATCTGGGAATTCGGGCAATGCAGCCGTGTGGGTAGCTAGATTTTCCAGGGTCATATTTTGCGCACCATATTTCGGTGCCGTCACATTGGAAGGCAAATGCTTTTGTAAAGGATCATCAAATTTAACCAGTCCATCATTCGCCATATCTGCAAGTAAGATAGTAGTAAATACTTTTGTGATCGAACCGATACCAAAAATAGTATTTTGATCTACTGTAGAATTTATTAATCTTGATTTATTACCATAACCATAAAACTGGGTTCCATTTGGATCTACATAACCTAAAACAACTGCAGCGTTCGTACTATTGCTGTTGGAGACAATGCTTTTGATGGCGTCCCTTACGTCGTCTGTTATTCCATAATTTGCTGATGTATTCTCCAGACTGTCTTGCGGTATAGAATCTTTTGCAGTTGTCATGCTGGAAAATGAAGTATGCACAAAACTTGTCATACTAGTAGTTAATGTTACAATAGAAACTATCCCCACGAAAAATAAAAGGAACAATTTTGCTGAAAAAGGAACTAAAATCAAGATATATCTTGCTAATAGCAATGGAATATATACATTTGCAATTCGAAGACGTATATTAAAACTCGCGTAGTTAAACAGCCTATTAAATTTAGTGTAATGAGAAGAAACACTTGTAAATTACAATCAATTTCCATCTAGTGGTCTCAGTTTAATGATGATTTTTCTACTAATGTTAATTGCGCAAGCGTTTTAATATGTTCTCTTCCTTCATTATATTATAAGAATGGATATGGAATAGATCATCCGAAAATTATGAATGTTGATTATACATCTCTTGTCCATTTTATATACTAGATCCCTGTTGCCATAGATATTGTTTGAAAATGTCTTCTTCAAACCGACGTCTATCATAATCTTTGGTCTTTTTCTAGTTTCATCCTATAGCCTGTTTATGTACTTATCGTCGCCTTTTCATTTTGCATTATTACCATTTTCTCAAGTCTTCGCTCAATCTGAAATTCAAACTGTAAAATATAGAAATCTAACACTAGATCTCGGTAATGGAGTATCTACAAACGCTCAGATTTCATATCCAGCCACTGGTAAAGGACCATTTCCAGGTGTACTTCTAGTACCTGGCTCCGGCGCAACAGACATGAATTCAACTCTTAACAAAGATGTAAAGCCATTTTGGCAGATTGCGAATTACCTTTCAGAAAGAGGTTTTGAAGTACTACGGTATGATAAGAGAGGTGTTGGTCCCATCCTTACTATTCAGGATTCAAATGTTTGGGGGAACATGACAGTGGCAGATCTTATCGATGATGCCAAAAAAGCCTTAAACGTTTTGAGTGAGCAGCCTGATATCGATCCCAAAAGTATTAGTATAATTGGTCATAGTGAAGGTACTATTATTGTGCCGCGAGTTGCAATTGATAATCCCGATAAAGTGAAGAATATAGTATTGATGGGTGCAGTAGCCCAAAATTTAATCAAAGATATATTATATTATCAAATTGTAGATTTACGTTCTGATTACGCAAAACAAGTTTTAGACCCAAAGCGTACAGGACTTGTCTCAATTGATCAAATGGCTTCAGATCCGCTATTCGATGATGTGGTGGTAAACTCGTCTCTAGTAAATACTCATAATGTTACCAATTCCGGTAGAACAACTGATACTGTAGAAAACAAGTCGGAAAATCCAAGTAATAATAGAGGGTACCTTAATATCAACACTCAACTCAAACCTTTGCTAATAAAGG
>DATEOO010000093.1:0-4848 GCA_035274085.1 Candidatus Nitrosocosmicus sp. | reverse complement strand
CTCAGACACGCCTGGAGCTAGTATGGAAATATTACCCACATGTGATTAGAACAGACAAGGGTAAAATCAAAAATAAATGCATATACAAAATTCCATCTTAAAGCATATCTTTTTTTTGAACATATTAGAAAATAGCATTCAAGTTTAATTTAACTGAAATACGAAAAACTAAACCAAATTGAGGAAGATAAAAGAGACAAAACTTTTAAAAGAAATGCAATGAAAAGTCATGGATTCCTTCGCCCATAGACTAACAACAGTTTTTAAACAAGTATTATAATACTCCAGCTAACTAGTCAAAAAATTTTGTATCTAATTAACTAAAAATAAAATCATATTTAATTTGATCGATAATTCCTAAATTTGACAGCAAGTGAATCATAATCAGGGACATCCAAATATCCAGCAATAAGGATTGTGCTCCAGGAATTCTTAAAGAGAACTGTTCTAGTTTGTCGAGTTTCTTATTATCTTTATTCAGGGTCATAGATGAGTGATGGAAGCATGACGTCCATTGAGGACCTCAATATAAGGAGCCCGTCCCTCTAACCATCCTGACAGCAAAATCCGCAGTCACATTGTTGTTCCCCATAATTTTCGCATGTATCATTTAATTCCATATTGATTCTTATCAGAAACCCCTATATATTACTTACTGATTTCGTCGTTTAGTCACTTTAAATGTATTTTTACGTATTATTACAGCGAAAAACAGACTAAGGGTAAAAAAAATACCGATTTTGTTCGGTGTAGTGAAACCAAGTCTGAAATTTGTATTCTAAATATGGTTGGGAAATTTATAAGAAATATCTAATTATTTGTATTTTATAAATAAATTCTATCAAATAATCAATAAATATTACGATAATCATAGTTTTTTTATATTACTTTATCAATTAAATATTTGTGCATTAGAAGGGATATAGCAAACCATGACCGGAGAAATCAATTCAATTCTATATCGGTATGCAATTTTCCTGATTGCAAAAACGATTCAAGATGTATATGTTCAAAGTGCCTAACTCTTTATTGCAACTTGCACTTACAAATTCATTTAGCGAATTGCAATAACACTGGAGGACTATCTGAAAACAGCAAGAGTATTGGTTCCAATCAAATTGTCAACGAGGCACTCTTCGATCCAAGGAGTATATGCGGAATTTGATAATGAAAATAGAGATATTTAGTCTCTCTAATTAAATCACTAATTTTTCTTGATTTAATCTTTTTCAAAATTATTACATTAATTACCTTGTTGATAGGTTTCAATGGATCGTCAGATTTGAAGATATTATAACAACATTATTCATTTGCAAACTGCAAATTGTAATCTCATATGTGATTCAATTTGATCAAAATGTTGAATGTCAAATCAAAATAAAAAGTTGAGACAGTCAATTGCTAGAAGATTGGGAAATGCAGAATTTTGAAAGTGGGATTATTACCTATTTTTTATTGTTTCTATCTGTCCATTGTTAGCTTTTACCACCACTGTTTTAAAATTAGAATCACCCCCATCTGGAGATACAAAGATCGATGCAAATGGTCCCATATTTCCTAAAGATTGAATTGGATCATCATCAAATTGGACAGTAACGTTATTTATAGAATTAAAATTATTGTTACTTAATTTTACGCTTATTGTCTCGACAGGGCCTCCCCTCTGGATAATTTCGATATTTAATCCTGCAGTTGAAAAATATACGAACAAAATGGCTGCTGCAACTACTGCAAAGCCAACAAAGATTATTCTGCGAATTAATTTAAAGTAGTTTCGCTTTTTGCCCGACCTTCCATTTTCAGGCGACCTTCCATTTTCAGGCGACCTTCCATCGTCCCAACGCCCCATCTCTTATTCATAGATATTATCCAAGCAATTAAGTGTTCCATACAAAAATGATAGATTTCAACAAATTTTTTTTCTTGCTTCTGTATTAGGATTTACTTTTATCAAGTTAAAATCACCATTCGTTTATGAATTAACTGAATTGAAGTAAATCAGAATCTTTTTTTATCTAACTAACTGATTAAACAGTCAGCCTATTGCAGTACATCTGGGTAAATCATTCTACTAATATGGCTTTTAATATATTTTTACCCTCGTTCATATTTTGACCTTTATTCGTTTAGTGAATCTCTTGATCCAAACTCATTCTTAAATCCATATAGACTCGCCAATCGTTTCACATCATTATTTGTTATCTTACAGGACTGATGCGCAAGCTTTAGACAAGAAGGATATCCCTTGATACTGTGATAGTACAAGCGATCGATCAAATTTTGAATTTCAGTTTGGGTAATATTTGCTCTATTAATAATTTCAATCTTTATAAGCGGAACATATGAAGTTAGTCTTGCATATATTTCAATCACATCGAAATTATCGGAAATAAAGTTGTTTTTGTTTGCAAGACTAAATCCGGTCTTGTAACCCAATTTGTTATAATAATAAATATCTGCTGCTCGTGATCCATATTCCTTGAACTGATTCTTTGATGTAGAATTTTTTGAAATAAACAAAACATCGGCCTCTTTGTTATTCTCAAACAGGCCTTGAACGTTTTCTCTATAAGATACATTTTTGTTATGAACTAAATTAGATATTATGGATCCATCGACACAAACATAATCTGGTTTTTT
Source organism: Candidatus Nitrosocosmicus sp. (assembly GCA_035274085.1). GTDB lineage: Archaea > Thermoproteota > Nitrososphaeria > Nitrososphaerales > Nitrososphaeraceae > Nitrosocosmicus. The sequence goes on along the minus strand of DATEOO010000093.1, from coordinate 2,208 downwards.
ATCTAATACAGATTTGGCTATTTCGATTTCCATTTTCATTGCTTTAGCACTCAAAGAATCACCGGTAATATTAGAAATTCCATAATCCCATGTTGATCCCAGCACTTGATTATTCGAGCTGACTGCAATGCAATCTATAACAAACAGATCAATTCCTTGAAAGGATTTCTTATTCCAGCTACTATCAATACCCACACTAAAGGACGGTTTTCTTGCAGGTTCATATTCCACCCACTTTGTAGATGCGATCTTTAAAAGGTCATCAAATCCATCTCCATGTATTGATGAAAGATTTTTCTCCTTATTTTTGATAGCATCTAGATAAAGATCGGTCAACAATATTCTACCCAACTCAAGCGCTAAATTTATTTATTATTCCTTTCAAACAAAGCATTAAATAAATAGTTGAGAAAATTCAGCTTTTTTGTGAACGCGAATTATGGTTCGACTGCCGTGAATGATTTAAGGGATTCGGGATTTTCTACTAATAAAAGTTCATCTTTTGAAATCTCAATATCTAAGAGTTTCTTCCGCATCAGCCTTCGTAATATCTTTCCTGATCGATTCTTTGGTAGTTCATTAACAAAATAAATAGATTTAGGAAGCAGAAATTTACCGATCCTGCTCGTCAAGAGTTTTTCAAGATCCTTTTTTAAAGCGTTTGTCCGTTTTGCCATATCAGCAGTATTTAAAACACAGAAAATGCATACAGATTCACCGGTTAAATCGTCTGGAATGCCAACAGCAGCTGACTCAACTATTCCCGAGTAGCTTGTTAATACTTCTTCAATTTCACTAGGATCAATCCTGTGTCCTGAAATTTTCATGACATCATCTACCCTGCCAGAGATATACCACATGTTTTGTGAATCAGTTCGGACCTTGTCACCATGATTCCAAATATTAGGAAATTTTGACCAATATGTGTGCATATATCTTTCCTCATCATTTAGGATTCCCCGGGTCATCCCAGGCCAAGGATTTCTAATTACGAGATATCCATCATTAACAGAGTTACCCTGGTCATCTAAGATATCAACATCCAATCCCGGTACAGGTACTCCTACAGAAGTAGGCACATTGTCCAAGAATGGAAGCATGCTTAGGATCGCTCCTCCTATCTCAGTGCCACCTGACAAATTTATGACAGGACAACGGTTATTCCCTACTTTTGAAAAATACCAATCCCATGCATCCTTATTCAGTCGCTCGCCGGTAGAAACCAGTAGCCTAAGGGAAGAAAAGTTAAACTTTGAAAAATCAATATTATTTCTCATGAATTGTCTTATTGCGGTTGGTGCGGCTCCAAATATCGTAATGTTTAGATCATCAACCTGTTTTGCCCAATAATCAATATATGGATAATCCAACGTATCTTCAAAAATGACAGCAGTTGATCCTATTATTGGAGATCCATAAACTATCCACGTTTGACCTGTGATCCAACCTAGATCAGCGTACCAAAGAATAGTATCATCAGATTTGAGATCTATCAAGTATGATGATTGATGAGCAGAAAATATAGAAAAACCACCGTGTGTCTGAATTGTACCCTTTGGTTTTCCAGTCGTTCCTGAAGTGTACAAAATAAATAAAGGTTCATTAGATTCCATCAGCTCTGCTTCGAATTTTCTGTTTGGATCATATTTTCTAAACGCCTCATCATAAATACGTGTAAAAGATATTACTTTTTCATTAGAAGGATAATTAGACACGGCTTCCTCAGTTTCTGACACAATTATTTTTTTTACAAAAGTATTGGATAATACATCTTCCCAATGTGTTCTTAAATTAATTACTCTGCCCCTCCTTTGAAAAAAATCGCTAGTAATTAAATACGAGGAATTTGAATCAATGAGTCTCTGTTCGAGTGCTGACTTACCGAAACCGGAGAAAATGGGTACATGAACTGCTCCTAATTTTGAGATCGCATAAAGTGCTACAAATGATTCCATTTTCATGGGAAGATAAATTCCTACCACGTCGCCTTTTTTAACTCCGATATCTTTCAATGCACTTGCAAATACATTTACCCTCATTTCTAGATCCTTAAAACTGAGCTTCTTCTTTATCCCATAAGGGTTTACGAATATAAACGCAATCTTATTTGGATGTTTATTGATATTATTTTGGATAACATTATCAATAATGTTACATTTTCCTCCAACAAACCATTCGCACCAAGGTAATCCCTTTTGTACGTCAACT
>DATEOO010000092.1:0-11774 GCA_035274085.1 Candidatus Nitrosocosmicus sp. | reverse complement strand
TTGTTTAATAATTCTTAATAGGATCTAGGCAATATCGATAATTGTCAATGATGTATACTAAGCGTGTAATTCTCTTGATTTTGTCATTGTTATTTGTTCCACAAGTTTATGCGATGTCATATTCATTTTTTATATCTGATGTTTATGGTGAAAGGGCAGACCAAAATTACCTTGGAAGCAGTACTTGCGGTGCAAAGACCACTGACCCGCGTACCGCAAAGGTATATCAAACATGCTGCTGGACGGAAACAGAGCGGGGTCCTTATCCTAAAATCGGCACCACTGAAGTAAGATATTGCCAGACATGCTCTTCATCACCTAGTGGTGGCTACCTTGATTGTAAACCAAAACAATCCCAACTGATGACCTTGCCAAAGTCCGGTGAAAAAATAATACAAGATGATGGAGTTGAAAAGCAAAGAGTACAACCATTCCTCGATAGTCAAAATGATGCAGATGTTCCCCCAATAGGAAATATCGAACAGGCTCCAGACTCTACAACACAATCACATCCTGGCGACAGGACAGACAGTTCAATTGAAGGACAGACTGCAGAACAATCTACCACACATCAAGACAACCAAGATGATAATCAAGATAATAACCAATGAGGAGATTTGTCTTCAATCAAAAATCAAGAGAATGTTCTTTTAATAACGGTGATGCTGAGCAATCAAGTGATGAACAACAAGATGACTCATCAATATGAGTCGAAAAACAGCAGGCCCGCTTGATTAGTGAGAGAAACTATAGATTTTGATAAATCGATAATCATTGTTTGAACTAAATTTGAAATCCAATCTAATGCTCTAATATAAAATAGGGGTTCCTACTGATAACTGACCTACTGTTATTGAGAATAATGCTTCCGATGCGAGGAGATTATGCTACCGCATAATTTAGAACAGAACAAATAAACATAAAAAATCAAATAAAGAGATAAGAAATGTAATGTCATTTGATTATGATGATTATAAGATAGACCAATATAGAAAGATGGAAATTTAAGGTCAAACTTGTTTCACATACCACCGAACCCACTTATTATATGAAACTTAAATTTCATGACATCCTATGTGGCATTAACTGATCTTTCTTTTCTTAACACTGGTGGATATTTTATACTATAATAAATATACAAAAGAAGTATGAAAACAGTGAATCTAATTTCGATTATTAGTACATTGACAATAATAGTTTCTATCATTGGAATGGCAAATAGTTTAAGCATGGTAGAAGGGCAGACACCTACTACATCGGACCTTCCTGCAACTATTGGCAATGAATCAAATTCTGACTTGGGTCTAACAAATAATTCTGTACCTGTTGAAAATATAACTACTGTTACCCCTGTCTCACCACTAGTGTAATGGTAATCATGATTATAATAAATCAGAATTAAACAATCCTAATTCTTATCATATAAAGCAGTTATCGTTACTTCACGCATAAAGATACCAAAGTTGTTATATAATAATAGATCCGAAACTGCTTTGCAACACTCAATGTATTGTATTATAGCCAAAAGATAATATCTTGTATCTAAAACATTATAAAATCCCCTATGCTCCTGCTTTTAGCGAAATGGGAAATATTTGGTAGCTTCTTTTATTATCATGTTTTGGTTATTGTTGCTGAATTCGCATCCTCCTATAGGATATCACCAATTCTCATATTAGGAAATCGTTGGCAGCATCTCCCTTACATGGATGTCAATGAGTCTTATACATATTAGAGGGCGAATAAAAGAATAAGATCAGGAAGATTTGAAGCTGATATCAAAAAACAAGAGGAGATTATTAACTTGAGCTGTATTGATAAACGCTCTGCTTGGTTTAAGAAGATGAACAAAACTCTAGAAGAAATTGATGAAATTGAAAAAGGGTTAAAAGAAGCTTGAAAATTTATTTGATGTTGTTATCAATAAACCACATGTGCATTTGATCGTCATTTAAAAGGTCGTATATCATATTATGCCTATCAAGGTTTAAACCAATGACTACCTGACATGTGAACGAATCCCATTGCCTCCTATTCAAATGGTCCATCTGAATTGTTTTCGAAATCACAGGAAATGAATTTCTCCTAAAGTTTAATTATTTGCATGTAATTATAATTTATGAATCCTTTTTTAGTACTAATAGCACAACGGATATCTTCGGCCCCATCTCCCCTCAATAATTCTGGAGTTTATAGACAATGACAATGACAAAATAAACTTAGACATTCTATGAATTAAAAGGAAAATGGTTGTAACATAATTATCAAAAATTAGTGATAATAAATTATTACATGTATATACACATCATACTAAATGGATAGAAACATTCAGTCCAATTAATACAAAGTGAAAATATGAGTATTAACCTATATACTCTGAATAGCCGAAAATCAACAAAACTTTGTAAAATTATTTGTTCTTCTTGAAGTTAAAATAACAAGAATGACATCGATCTTTACCATAAATAACCCCAGAGTTACCACATGCAGAGCATTTTTTTTCATTATCAACAGTGGAATCCAAGGATTTTATCTTTTGAATACATTTGTCACACAAAGGAGCATCCAAATTATGACTAGATATGAAGACTTCTCCACATTGTGAACATTTGAAACTATAAATTTTTCCTCTAGGTTTCCATTTCCTGAATGGATTAGCTGTAAAAGTATAGAATATTTTTCTAAATGGATTAGCCATAAAGTATATAATATTTATACAATCAGACATTTTAGTTTAATGGCATAGTAAATTCGAAGGGAAATACTACAACTAAAGCAGAGAACTATAAGCTTTTATATAGTTGTCTATTCCCTATACGGATAAAAAAAACGCCTGAGGAAATCAATATCAAAGAAATAAATAAAAATAAAGGATTTATCAATTGTCTAAGATATTCAGGTGCACTTGAAAGGTAATTGCATTTCTCTTCACAAATCTTTGTAACTGGAAACAGTAGTAAAGTCAATCCAAATAAAATCAACATACTGATGCCAGCCGTAGATATCAAAGCACCTAGTTTTATCATACGATGATATCTCAACGAAGCATTCATCTAATATTCTTACCTTACTTAACACTAATATTCGAGTTTAGATGCGTCTATAGTAACGTATTTGTATTCACCATTTTTTGAGACCCTATTGAATTGTTTGTTATAATATAAAAAAGGAACATCGTCTTTCGTATGAAGATCCCAAATCTTATGTACTTGATCGAAATACACTTTTCTTTTTTTCATTTTGCGTCTAATTACTTCATGACATAATATATGAGATATTTTTGCACAATTATTGTCAGCAAAAAACTTTTCATTTTTGAAATCTGAAGAAAAAATTTTGGGTCTCAACCAGGTGGCTAGTCCAAAATTCTCACCATGATATGCATCCATACGACAATCCGACCATAAAGGTCCAAAATAAGTGAGATAGAAATGAAATATAGAGAAACCCCTTTCTCGGTGATCTCTTAATAGATATGCAAGATTGATCCTATCGAATAATCGTCCAGGAATTACGGGTAAGATATCTACCTCAACAGACAAATCTTCTTTAAATTCACGCTTAATCCACCACTGAAAAAATCGTACCATCGAAGAAACATAACCCCAATCCTCTTGATATCGTTTCTTCCATTCTTCATTTTTTGATACATAAATAAAAAAAAGCTTATCTTGCAATAATAACTACACAGCAGACATCAATAAAATTTTTGACACGCTAAAAGTCAAGTAAAAACACATTCGCATACAAAAAGTTCATAATTTAGAAGTAATATACACAAATTAGATGTCATTTAGAAAATTAGGTGCTGTAATACTTTTGGTTTCGGACATGAATAAATCGGTTCAATTCTATAGAGAAACTCTGAATTTGCCATTAAAGAAAGAATCTGATGAATGGACAGAATTTTTCAATAAAGAAACAGTATTAGCATTGCATCCGGCTAGACACAAAGAAAATCTAAAATCGGGCCAACATATTCTGCTTGGTTTTTCTGCAAGTGATTTTGATGACACAATAAATAAACTAAAAGAGAAAGGTGTAGTTTTTTTTAAAAATCCTAAGGAAGAAGGTTTTGGGAAACATGCAATAATAGAGGATCCGGATGGTCATCTAATTTCAATTGTAAAATTAAAAAGCAATCAAAATGAAGAGGATGGATTTGATTTTTTGGGGTTAGTTGGTGCAGAATAGATAATCATCATCTTTTACATAACAAACAACGATACAATGTAACAATTCGTATATAGCAAGATTGCATTAGACGAGAATACAATATCAAACATCATACAAAACTCGCTATACTAATCTACATATTCAAGAGATTTTGAAAAAAGAGACATTATCGATGGATCGAATTATGGGACTTTTTTACCCGGATTTAGTAAATTTAGTGGATCTAATGACTTTTTGAGATAACTAAAATAGGAACAAACGAAATCATTATAAACATTCTTTATAAATGGGGTCCTGGATATTCCATCGCCGTGTTCTGCAGTTATAGTTCCCCGATATTCAAATATTTTTTTAAAAGTCTCGTAAGTAATATTTTGTAGAATTCTCTCTTGTTTGGAATGAAGATAATTTTTAGAATTATTATCATTATCTAAGATGGGACGAGTATGAAGATTTCCATTACCTATATGACCATATATTACATATTGTAGATCATACTTGTCATAAAGTGATAAAAGATAAATAACATATTCATGAAGATGATTGATTGAGACCGCAGTATCTTCAATTATAGTAAATTGTTTTCTATTTCCTATCGTATTCTTTATAGCCATGTTTAACGCATTTTTCCTCGAATGCCATAATTTATTTATCGAAACTATGTCATGAGCATGTTCTACGATCCTGCCATCAGAATAAATGCTCCCTTTAAGCAAATCGTGTATGTTAGAGATTTTGTCCCGGAATTGATAAAAATACTCTATAAACAGTAGACAACCATTCTCATTTAGTGCATTCGATTTAATTGAAGAATCCATGACGGAATAATCCAAAAGTTCAACAGCTATAGGTGCAGTGGAGAGAATTTTCTTGGTATATAGACAAGCAGTCAAGACATCAGAAAAATACACTAGGAAGAGAGATCTGAAAAGAGGTATGTCTAATATCTTTAATCTAAGAGTATCGAAAATTGATAATGTTCCCTCTGAAGCGGCAAAAATATTTTGAGGCTTGTATTCAGGGGTAAAAACAGAATCTAATCTATAACCACAGGAATTTTTATTGACATCAGGATAAAATGAAGCTAATTTATTTTGAATAGAAACCAATGGTGATAGAATTTTTTTTAATCTATTATCACAAATACCATTTTCAGCAAAACCTTCCTCTCCGTTGGAATAGATAATGTCAACTCGATCCAAATATTTAAGGATACTCCCATATCCTAGACCATGTGGTCCAGAAGAATTATTGGAAACCATGCCTCCAATGGTGCAATAATTACTACTGGCAGGATCTGGTGGTAAAAATTTATTTTGTTTTTTCAATTCTTTATCCAACATACCCTTAACTACGCCAGCCTGAACGGTTACAGTTTCAGACTGGATATCCAAATCAAGGATCTTGTTCATGTATTTAGTAAAATCTAAAATCAATCCATTAGATAGACTTTGACCAAGTAAACTTGTGCCTGCACCACGACAAGCAACAGACAAACCATTTTTGCTAGCACAATTCAAAGATGCTACTATATCCGCCTTATCTTTAGGGAAACAAACTAATTCGGGATAAATTTGATGATGGCTTGAATCTACAGAATAATAATCTCTAATCCAGGATTCATTAGAAATATCACCACTGTAGGAAAGCTTTAGTTCATCATATGCGTCCATTGTATAATTTAATATCTGTATACAATATAACATTTTTAGAGTATGAAGAAAAAAGAATTACCTATGAAAATATTTATCTATTTATTTATTATCTTGATATAATAACCTTAATTGGTTTTTTGATCAATAGAGGGAAAAATGTGGTTAACAATGACATTAAAAAGGCACTTTAGTGAATAGAAAAAATACTTCAGATCGTTACTAAAGACCAATATTTAGTATAAGAATGACAGTAAAACAAATATCAACCTCCATAAAAATTTGATCTACTGTTAATCATTCATCAATAATATTTTGCAATCGGTATATCATATTTATAGCTGATATTTCAATCATAAGGATTGTAATGAAAGTAAAATATGGATTTCTAGGGAAAATAATCGTAACTTTGATACTTCTTTTTATCCAGCAATTTCTTAATATTCGAACGGGTTTGGGCTACCAATATAGTTGTTTCAACAGTTGATGTTGGAGATGATCCATCTTCTGTGGTGTTTAACTCAAACAATAATAACATCTATGTAGCTAATGCATTATCAGATGATATCTTTGTTATAGAAACAAGGAGATCCCAACCTATTGTTGATACAATATCTGATCAATCCATAAGTATTGGAAACTTAGTTCCTTCAGATGGAAATAAAATATAGACTACGGTGAACTTCTATAACATATCAATAGACATGTGATAGATTATCCTAAATTTCAGGAACGACCAGGGGCAGAAACACTTTCATTAGCAGTAAAACCTACGTAGAATTAAATCACGAAACAATACACTATCAAAATAGGATGATCGTCTAGGAAATTCTATTGATATATTTTTACTCGTTAATAAATCATCAGATAAGATAACAAAGCCGAGTCCTAAAACTATCAAGAGGACAAAATAATTATTTCTGCCTTATTTGATCAAAATAGAAGAGACTATTTTGTAATTACATGACTCATATTCTCCGATATGAAGACTGTGTGTTCCGCCTGAGATACAACTTTGTTATTACCCTCAACAAGAATAGGATAGGACCTAATATTCTTTTTCTTAATAAGAAAATCTAACATTTCACGAGCCTTAGACTCAGTGAAATCATTTACTAGCCAACGTAACGCAAATGGAAGTGTCTTAAATCTATTCCATAAATATGTGATAAATTCATCCGTATCCTTATTTTTAGTTGGTTTCCTTGATACTAGTGAAAAAATATTTCGGATTTTACCCTCATAAACTATGCCTAGTCCATCTTTAGTTGTTACAAATGGTTCTATTGCGTAGGCCTGGTTAGGCATTAGTAAAAATGAAGGTCCGTAGGTCTTAATGTTAGGGATAGATTTTCCGGCGTGTATGACATACTGTTCTAAAGAGTGCCCACTAAGATTTTGAATTGGTTTTAAACCATTATATGTTATGGTATTCTCAATTATTTTTCCAATCTCACTTGATTTAGTAGCATGTTTTGCAATCTTAGTTGCTTCATATAATGACAATTCCGCTATTTCTATTAATTGATCGTATTTTGAATCATATGAAACAGTAACTGCAGTATCTGCAACGTAACCATCTATATGTACACCTAAATCAATTTTAACAATGTCAGTATCCTTTATCACAATTTGATCGTCAGGTTCAGCAGTATAATGAGCAGCTATCTCATTCAAACTAATATTAACAGGAAAAGCAGGCTGACCACCTCGTTCATTTATTTCGCTCTCGATAGAATCACATATTTCATAAAGTGTCCTACCGACATGGTTTTTTTTTCTAGCGTTTTCTCTAACTTGAGCAGCTATTTGACCTGCACGAATATAATTATCCAGAGACATGAATTAGAGATAAGAACTCCACAATATAACAATAATGCAAATAATGATTTATATTAATTGAAATAAGATTAAAATTAGACAAAAAATTTCTCATTAGAAAGGGATCGTAGTCTAGCTTGGTAGGATGCCAGCCTTGGGCGCTGGAGGTCGTCGGTTCAAATCCGGCCGGTCCCATTATTAATTGATATCCAGAAACAAAAAGAAAAAAATTATACTCTTCTGCCTCTACGACCTCCAGGTTTTCTAGTAGTGTCATGAGGAACCGGTGTAACATCATCTATTCTACCTATACGGAATCCAGCCCGAGCCAGGGCTCTTATAGCAGCCTGAGCACCAGGACCAGGAATTCTTGGTCCAACTCCACCTACTGCTCTTACGCGTATATGAAGCGCATTAATGCCCTTTGTTTTCGCAGCATCAGCTGCAGATACGGCAGATTTCATAGCTGCATATGGGGAAGATTCATAACGATCTGCTGTTACATGGCGTCCACCCGAACTAATGGAAATAGTTTCTGCACCGCTTATGTCAGTTATATGGACTAAAGTATTATTATAACTACTAAAAATATGGGCTACCCCCCATTTATATTGAGTAATTTCCTCTTGTGACATGAATGTAGAATTTTTTGGTTGTCACATTTAAAAACCTTCTCAAGTAAAATGCGTATATCCTTTATTTTTAAGCAATTTCTTATTTCCATTGGAATTGAGAACAAATACTCGCCCGTTCCCGCTAACTACTTTGCCAATAATATACAATTTTAGGTAATGTATTTTCAATATCTTGGAAACTTCCACTAAATTTTTTTCTGATATTGTTCCTACTATATTGTATTCCTCTCCTCCATAAAATACAAGATCGTTAAAATCAAGATTATTTAATGATAAAAATTCCTTCAATTTTGAGGGAATAGGAATTTTGTCCTCTTCTATTAGTAAATTCACTCTACTTTGCTTTGATAGCTCATGTAATGAAGGGGCAAGGCCATCACTAGAATCCATAGATGAAGAAAAATAATGGGCAATAAATATTCCAAATTCATAAGAAGGACAAGGTTTTAGCACAGAATTAATAGATCTTTTTCTAAAGTAACTATCTGGACATGGTAGATTGTTCATTAGAATTTTCAATCCCGAAGCACTGTAACCGAAAATATCAGAAACAACCACATAATCACCAACACATGCACCATTTCTTCTAGGCAAGTCAGCTGCCGAAGATAAAGATCCAATCATACAGCAATCAATTATGATTTCCTTAGATTCGTTAATATCTCCACCAACAATATCTATTCCAAACTCCTTTGAAGCCAAAGACAACCCATTAATTAGTTTAGAAATTTCAGACTTTTTTAATGATTTGGGTAATCCTAATGATATTAAAGCGGCTTTTGGCATTATTCCTTTTGAAACCAAATCACTTACACTAGAAACTACTGATTTTCGGGCTATTTGTTCAAATGTCATTTTGGGTGGGACGTCAGTATGTTCAACTAACATATCACATGTAATAGCCAAAGATTTATTACCATTAAATTCATTAGAAGAAGAATTTAATGAATCTAATGGCATAATTGATATGTCATCCTTACCTATAAACGGTTCCACATTATTGTTACCAAATTTAGAAATAATTAAATTCAGTATTTGTTTTTCATTAAATTTTTTCATAAATTTCAATTATTTTATTATGAAATAATTTATACATAGGATCTATCTTTTCTTTTGTTGATTCTAATGATATTCTAAGTGCATGTTCGGTATTTGAGAAACGTATTAGAATCCAAGAACTATCATCTAGAATAAATTTCAAACCATCAGTATATAATACATCTGTCGAATAGGATTTTAATGAAGATAATATCTTCTCAAAGAGATATTTACTATCAATTTTAGGATCTATAGAATGCTTTGTTCGTATTTGTTTAAATTTTGAAGACAGATTCATACATTCATTAATTGTATTCTGATCTAATGAGCTGATAATAATGCTTGCCGATAATCCATCCCTACAAGAAGTAAAGCTGGGCATAATGAATCCCCCGCTGCTTCCTTCTCCACCTGCTTGTGAATCGGTTTCAAACATCCTTTTTATCACGTTTGATTCTCCAACTTTAGAGATAAAGACTTGACCACCATGATTTTTGACATATTGTTCAATTGAGAGACTCGAGTCAAGACTAATGGCAAATCTTTTGAATCCATTATTGCTTACAACGCCGGCAATACATAACAATAAGGTCGAATCAGGATTAAGCTGAATTCCCTGATTATTAACGATTACCAGTCGATCCCCATCTACGTCAAAGGCAAAACCAAAATTCAACTTATTTATTTTAACTAGTTCACATAATTCCACTAATGGATCAGATGTCGGATCGGGACCGCGAGAAGAGAATCCAAGCTTGTCATTTATTCCAAGATATTTTACATTATAGGAATCAAACAACTTATTAGCATAATTACATGCTGCTCCTCCTCCAAAATCAATACCAACCTTGAAATCATAATTTAATTGATTTGGTTTTGGAATATAGTTTACTATATCGTTCAAAAAACTGGCATTAATTTTGAAATATTGACCAATTTTAACATGATCGTGGATTTTCGTTTTCAATACCTGATCTAAATCTTCCTCAAATAATCCTCTTCCCTTTATGAGCATCTTCAATCCATTCCAAGTTAACGGATTATGTGATGCTGTAATCATCAAGGCACCAGAATACTTCCTGGATTCTCTAAATAATACTGGTGTAGGTGCAATACCCAAATCATAAACGCTAATTCCTTGTTCTAAAAGACATCCGATTACGATATCTGCAATTATTCCTCCTGATGGTCTACTATCTCTTGCCATTACACAAGTCGGTACATCATGGTTATTTTTCAAATAAGATCCATACATCCTAGAAAGACGGGCGATCTCTTGTATACTAAGGTCATCTCCAAATATTCCCCTTATTCCCGAGATAGATATCTTCACGAAAATAATGAGATAATTGCAATAATTTATGTTAACTGGATTAAAAAGAAAAGTAAAAAAAATCAGGAGAAACGTGAACCGGTTAACAGCACTTCGCATTGTTCACAAATTCTTTTGTCTATATTCGACTCAATACTATGGTGGACATCACATATTATGAAAGTATACCTCATAAAATTACATAGTTGAATAAATTTTGTCATCGTACTTGGAGAATAGGCATTATTTGTAGAAAGATCTTTGGATATATCGTTTATCATTTTCATAACTTCAAAATTATCTTCCAGTTTAGCTACCAAAGAAAGATCACCCCGTGTTCCTCTTATATAATTACTAACCGCCGCCTGAGTGATCCCAAGAAGTTTTGCTACAGTCTCTTCTTTTAGATCATAATCTCGAATTAATCTTTTAGACAAAATAGCACGAATAGCAGGAATCAAAGACTTGGATTCGATCTCAGAGGGTAACAACATAATAATAATTCCTAAATTTCTAATTATATAAAGATTTTTTAAAAACTAAAATAAACAAAAAATAATTTGGGTGATATGGATTTAGCCTTCTTCCCAGCCTTTATTAAATACACCGAATTTATGTAATGGAACTGGTTGGCCTGCAGTATATTCTAATGGTCTCATCCAGAATATAGCATGAGTTGGACAAACACCTACACATGCACCGTCAGAAATACATCTCTCGGGATAAAAGACAAATGCTTTGCCTCTTTTCCAACCTTCAACAGGTTTAACACGAAGTACATCCGGACCTAATGCGGTACAAATTTCTACACAAAGCGCACACCCAATGCATCTTTGTTCATCAACATCTGGAAGTATAGCAATTGGCATCTAATAATTCACTACTCGTCTTGTAACGATAAAACTATTTAAACTATATGCCAATAACAAAACAGTGTTATACAAAAGATAAAAAAACTAGATAATAATATCTATTTTTTAATTTGACGCATTACGTCTACTTGACCACTATGAAGCCAGTCTTTTAATTCTTCATGTGATGGTTTTGTATCATGTTTACCCTGAAGATGAAGATGGAGTAATACATAATTTACCTGATTCAATAAAACCTTATTGGCCTCATCGCCCTTGCGAGCTTTTG
>DATEOO010000091.1:0-6365 GCA_035274085.1 Candidatus Nitrosocosmicus sp. | reverse complement strand
TTTATAGTTCTTTAGACAGTTTTTGACTTTATTCATCAATTAGAGTAAATCACATCCATAAGATCATTCTTCTCCTGTTCTAATTCTTGGATCTAAAAATGATAGTGAAAGATCGAGTATCAGTCTTGTTAACAAGTATAGGAGCGTAAAGAAGTATACAAGACCTATAATTAATGGAGAGTCATTCTGAATGATCGCATTATAAAACAGATTTCCCATCCCTGGCCAATCAAATATTTCTTCTATCAAAATAGACCCCCCTAAGGTTGCCGTAAGGCCTATTCCCAACATTGTCATTAATTGAGGTCCAGCATTTTTCAATGCATGCTTTAGCAATATTTTCCTAGAAGGTAAACCAATAATCCCTAAGGTTTTTATATAATCTTCTTCAATTACCCGCAAAACGATATATTTAGTGTAATAAACGGATGATGCAAAACCTATGAGAACCATTGTAATAAAGGGCAGGGTCATATGGTATAATAAATCGACAAAGTACCCTGGAGTACCGGGAGGAATTAAAGGTGTAGATCTTGCTGGAAATATTTGCAGCAAATATGAAAATAAAACTATCATTATCATTGAAAACCACCATGGAGGTACACTTAAACTAACAGAGGCTAGTCCAGCTACCATTTTATCTGAAAATTTTCCCTCCCGTTTTGCTAGATAAGAACCTAGTATAACCCCGATGACTATTACTGTTATTGACGAGGTGGTAAACAACAATATTGTATTGGGCAGTTTTTCAAGTATTAGCTCATTTACACTGCTTGAACCTTCATTGGTAGTAAAAAATCTAGAATTACCCAGGTTCAAAGTAGCAATTTGAATGAGACTATTGCTTATTTTTTTTGGAGAGTACCAGGGCTCGTCTAGTCCTAAGCTTTTTGTTTGGATTGTAATTTGTTTTTCGATGATTGACTGCCTTTCCTGTGGATCTTGTAACTGGTTTAGTCTTTGATTCTCAGATATAGAGTCGGAAAGAGAATTAGTAACCTGTAATCGAATATTATCTACCATTATTTTGTCAATAGTCGAACCCAAAAGAAATATTGTAACTAATAGTGTGATAATTAAGACCAAAATCAATATTGAAACTTTTTTTATTAGATAGAATAGGATGGTCATCAAGGCAAATTCGTCTATAAAGTTTTATTGAACCACATTCAAGGTCTAGCAATCAATGTTTTTTCCTGGATGATTGGTTTTGGTGACTCTTCAGAGGTAATAACAAGTTTTATTTTTGCTGGACCAGGGATGAGTGACTGTGTCTGACTTGCGTTCAAGGAAATGGCAGCAGTTTCTGATTCTGATATTTGACTTTGAATTGAGTCTTCTTTATTGTTTTGGTTAGTAACGGAACTATTTATCAAAGAAGATCCTTCGACGACGATTTTATTATTTCGGTCAGAAACAAAATAATCAATTTTTCCTTTTAGACCATTTTCAACATTAGACTGATTTTCAACATTTACATTTATGTCAAAATCAAAAGGTTCCCCTATCTTTAGAAACTTTGGAATATTCATACTCACTATCTCCAGTCCAGGCGGCCTTTCGTAGATAGAGTATATCCCTGTTTTGAAAGGATATGTGTTATCTCTGAACGCCTTTAAGGATATGACCCCTCCGGCAGGGTTAAAAGATTCCAAATAATAAGGCCCATTCCCGATGACCGCATTATGATGAGCGTTAATCCAATCAATTGATGATTTGTAGCGGTCAAGAGCATAATCCAAACTTATTAATCCTTTCAATGGATTGGGGATATATTTTTCATTAGACATTTCGATTAATTCTTGTTTAATCATTTCGGATTGCACTGGAAGAATCAGAGATAACTGATCTATATTCTTAATATTAGCATCCGACTTTGAATAAGATAATTTATTTTCAGCTACCAATCGTTCTGTTGCAGCCGTAATTTCCCATGGTTCGGAGGGCCACAAAGTCCCATAGGAGGGAACTAAATTCTTGTCATAATGCCAGAGATCAACATAAGTATCGAAAGTATTGTTTTCATAGAACTTTATCCCTTTGATCAGAGATAGAGTTGGAAAAGTTAAGCTTGAATACTCGGCATCGTATGTCTTATCATCGTTTTTAGTATCAGTTGCCCATTCAAATGGAAAATAATAAGAGTATAAGAGATCGTACTTATCCATAAGTTTACCGTTATGCCATTTTGAAAATAAAGGTTCCATCGTGACTTTGGTTAATGCTGAATTACTTTGATTTTTGCTGTGCTCCCAACTTTGATTGTAGGGGTTCCACGTAATGGCGTCGCTTGCAACTGCTACAGTATCGGTTGGACCTTTTGAAAACAAATTTATCCATTTATTTCGAGAGGGTTCGGGGTCGCCAGAATATGGGTTTGATATAGTCGGAGTGTCAGCGACAAGGGAGTAAATTATTCTACAATAAAAGTCCGTGCAACCCTTAACATTATTCCATGCTCCTTGATACACCTCCTTCATTCCAATGTTTAAAGTAGAATTATCGACATCGTGCTTTATAGCATTCATTAATGATAATTTATTAGCGATACCAGCTGAATAGTCGTTGATTAGACCGCTAATTTTTGATGAGGCTATGTATGGATCAAGGGATCTCGCGAAAAAAAGACGCACGGCTTCTTGTAAACCTACAGCCTCTGCTTGCTGCAACAGACTATTTCGTGCTTTTTCAGATGTAAAATTGTTAAAAACGAGGGCTTGTGTAAGATTATCAACAGTTGAATTAGAATATTGCCAAAAGCCTGGATTTTGAGAGCCAGGCATATTTCCAAACCAAGGGGCATACATCTGACTGACAGTTGTTGGATTATACCTTGAAAACGAACTGGATATAAAAGATTCCGTGTATATATTCCATTCTAAATCAGCAGGGTTTGATCCATAAACAATCGTATTTGCTTTCGTCAAGTCACCGTATTCTTTAATTACAGTAAAGCCCGCTTTATCAATCTCAGACGCAACATAATCTCCAAATGATTTTCTTATCAAATCGTCATTTCTGATCAATATCTTAACTATTACAGGTTTTCCGTTCATGACATACTTGCCGTTTTGATCCATGACTGCTCCGGCTTTTATCATCGCATCCTGTATACTTTTAGTAGCGAAATTGGAGTCATAGCGGATTTTCAAGGGATCTATTACAGGTAACACATTATGATACTCTGGCGAGGTAGGTCCATATGGCTCGACAATAGGATCACTAATTCCCTTTAAAATATTATTTACAATAAAGTTTCTATCAATCAAGAAATTTAATGCAAAGCGAATTTCTTTGATCGACAGAGGATTGAATGTTTGGTTTCCATTATAAGGATTTAATACCAAACCATATGACAAACCCTCTTTCTCGAAAACTTCTAGATTTGGGTTTTTTTTAGCTGATTCAACAAGTTGCAATGGAATTTGAAAGAAATAAGTGTCAAGGTGACCATTACTGACTTCTTGGTAGGCTACATTTTCATTAGAAAACCTTATGAATTTAACCTCGTCAGCATATCCGCCAGTCTGGTTTAACGCGAATACGGCATAATAATTGGAAGAGAAGAGAACTAAAGTGAAAAGTACAGTTAAAAAAGCCAGCACGTAAAAGTTATTTCTCATGAATAAAGTACTCAATGAATAATGCAGTATAAATTCATTAGTTTAGGTTTGAGCTTTTAAATTGGAAAAACTATAGTATATAAATAATCGCCTATCTGTTTAATCCATGAGCAATAAAAGTACTAAAAGAACTCATGCTTACAGTTCACAAAGGAGCGAGAGCAAAAAATACGCTAAGGTAGAGAGGAGAAAAAGAACAAAAGCAAAGTATTAAATTATTTATTTTGAAAATTTCCGATATATTTATATGTAAGGAAAGATATAAATACATGTGGAATTAGCTTATAAGTTTTATGGTGATAAAAATTGGTAAAAGATATTTCAATGTTTGGTGACCGATGTCCACGATGTGGCAAAGGTCCAATGGTTACAGACAATTCAACTGGGGAAATGTTTTGCGGCAATTGTGGTTTTGTAGTTACAGAGAGAATAGAAGAAACAGGGCCCGAATGGAGAGCTTTTTCCAAAGAAGAACATGAGGATAGAAGCAGAGCAGGAGTTCCCACTTCGCTAGCTATGCATGATATGGGATTGGCTACGATCATTGGCCCAGTGGATAAGGATGCTTCCGGCAAACCTTTATCTGCTTCTATGAAAAGTACCATAGAAAGATTAAGAACATGGGATAGCAGGAGTCAGGTCCATGAACCAGTTGACAGAAATTTCAGACAAGCATTCAGTGAATTGGACAGATTAAAAGATAAATTAGCAGTTGGTGATGCAGTGATTGAGAAGGCAGCTTACGTATATAGAAAGGCATTAGAAAAGGGTTTGGTTAGAGGGAGGTCGATTTCGGCGCTTGTTGCAGCCGCACTGTATGCTGCATGTAGAGATACGGAAACACCTAGAACATTAAAAGATGTTGCCAATGCCAGTAACATAAAAAAGAAGGACGTTGCAAGATGTTATAGGTTACTAATTAGAGAATTGGATCTTAAAATGCCAGTAGTTGACCCAGTAAAATGTGTTGCCAGGATAGCAAGCAAGGCAGGGCTTTCAGAAAAAACTAAAAGAAAGGCTCTAGAAATCCTTAAGAAAGCAGAAGAAGGTAAAATATCAGCTGGCAAGGATCCAATGGGACTAGCAGCTGCAGCCTTATATGTAGCATGTGTAATGAACGGTGAAAATAAGACTCAAAAAGATGTAGCAGAAGCAGCTGGTGTCACCGAGGTTACTATTAGAAATAGGTATAAAGGACTCAAAACTCACCTGAAATTATAAACAAATTCATATTTTTGATTTTTTTAAATATTTTCTAATTATTTGTTCGGAAAGTCGATACAAAAATATAATTCCCATTACTATGAAAATTACTGATATTACAGCCAAGAATACATTGTCGGATTCAGTGTTCCAAGGGCTTTTGAACAAAAAAAATCCAAAAATACTATAAGCAAAAAATACAGAGTTAGAAATCCAATGGAAAGTTACAGCTGAAGAAAGGCTGTATCTATAGTATAGCCAGGCTATTATAACGCCACCCAATGCAGCTTGAGTTATCTTTCCGATTTCATATCCTCCTCCAAATAATACATGAGATAACCCAAAAGCCAGTGAATTCAATGCAATAATTATTGCTATTACTATAGTAGTGTATTTTTTTTTCTCATAAGAAATATTCTTGTATGGATGATAAAGTGTTGAAAGGAATAAACCTTTACCAAGTGGGACAAACAATAAGAACAATGGTATCCCTAAAAGGATCACCCTAAAAAATATTTCTTCATTCAGGGGTGCCGCAGACAAATAAAAAAAAGACAATATTGGGTTAGCTGTTAATGGGTTACCTAACGTTACACCAAATAGTTGTTGTATAACATCAATCAAAATTGAAAGTACAAAATAGCCCGAAAACCAAGAAATAGTCATAGCAAGGTAATTATCCCGATGGATTTTGATCTTTTCAATTCCGATCATTTTAAATGATTTTTTCACTGCAGAAAAGCGAATGATTGGAATTGGTTTTAAGTAACAAAACAAATAACAAGCTAGGTAAATAGCCCAAAAAAACATAAAGGAAAATCCCAAATTGAAATTTAATGAATTAAGTCCAAAAATGCCAAATATCAAGAAATCGAGAGGAACATCGCTATACCATTGAACTTCACCACCAATTTGGGTAAAAAAAACTAAAAAGACTCCTATGAAAAAGGAAAGAGTCGTTACCAAAATAATTATAAATAGTAGTACATCATCTATATGTGCTAAAACTTTATTCAAAGAAAACCTATTTAACAAAAGTCTTTTCTTAATTTTATAAATTTACATTACTTCTATAGAAGATTCGTTAAAACCCTTTACCACTAAATAATTTTTAACAATATCCCGATGATCTCCTTGCAAAAGGATAAAACCATCTTTTGCTGTACCGCCACATGCCAACCTGCTTTTTAGCTCTTTAACAATAGTGTGAATGTCATTAATTTTTGGATCTAAACCCTCGATCATGGTAGTTGTTTTAGAAAATCGTCGGGTTTCCAATCTTACTACAATTCTTGTATCTTCTTTATCTAACTCTCCGCATGCACACAAATCGTCAGGTAGGCCACATTTTTTGCATATTACAGCCATCTATTATTGCTTCATATATCTAAATCCTATTATTAAGCCTTCCTTAGTATTCACTCATTAGACTATTATGATAACAAGGAAGACGACATTCACATTTTAATGAAAGATTATTTAATAAAAATCATAATATTTCTTAACTGATATTAGAATTCAGAGAATCCCTCGATATTA
>DATEOO010000090.1:0-6008 GCA_035274085.1 Candidatus Nitrosocosmicus sp. | reverse complement strand
TATCTACCTGAACATTCTTTCCGATGTTTTTTAAAAACGAATTATAAATGTCTTCTTTGAAAATATTAAGCTCGTCAAAAAGCAAAAATATTTTTTGTTTTATAGTGATTTCAGTGCTTTTCACATAATATCCTTTGCCGGGGATGGCATAAATTATTCCTCTTTTTTTAAGATCGTCATATCCTAATAAGACAGTATCGCGTGATAAAGAAAATGCTAAACATACTTTATTCACCGATGGAAGCCTGTCTCCTTTTGTGAGTTTTTCCTCATCAATTGCTTTTTCAATTGAGTTGATGATTTGTCTGTATTTTGGAATTCCGAGGTTGTTTTGGATCGAAATAATTTTCATAGCAGTTGTTGGTTTTTTGACAAATATACTAAAAACTGGTAGGTACTGGTATTGAAATGTATATTTAACACATAATTTTGGTTTTTCATATTTCGTAAAAAATTAAATAAAAAAAACAATTAATGTTGTTTTAAGGCAAATTATATGTCGATTTTGCATAAAAATCGATAATATGATAAGGGATTCTTTTTTTAATTTTTTTACAAAAGAATTAGGATACAACTGTTGTTAAATTATCAATATAAGTTGCTTACAGCTAGGTTTTTGAAATAGCTGAGCATTATTAAGCATAAAATAAAATTACCCAAGATTACAATTTATAATACCCAACGCATGAACAATAACTAAACCACAATCAAATTAATTAAAAAAAAGTATGAAAAAAATTTACAAGAAGTTGTTATTTTTATTTCTCCTGCTTCCATTTTGTGCAATAGCCCAGAACAAAATAGAAGGATCGGTACTTGATATTGCATCAGGTCTGCCCATTCCAGGAGCAAATGTAAAAGTAAAAGGAAGTCCTAGCGGTGCTTTAACTGATTTGGATGGCAAATTTCAATTGGCAAATGTAAAGCCTACTGATGTATTAACCATATCTTTTATGGGATACCAAAGTAAATCAGTTACAGTTGGATCACAAAAATCATTAACTATCAAACTTGAAGAAGATGCCAATCAATTAAAAGAGGTTGTAGTGCAGGTAGGATATGGTTCTGTTAAGAAAAAAGATGCTACAGGAGCCGTAGCTGTAGTAGAGGCAAAAGACTTCAATAAAGGAAACATTGTTACTCCCGAAAATCTTTTAGCAGGCCGCGTTGCAGGTTTGTCTATCGTTACTGGTGGAGATCCTGGATCTGGATCGACTATCAGAATTCGCGGAGGAGCTTCATTAGGAGCTTCAAATGATCCTCTTGTAGTAATTAATGGCTTACCTGTAGATAATAATACAATAGGTGGATCTCGCTCTGTTTTGAGTTCTATTAACCCAAGTGACATTGAATCTTTTTCTGTTTTAAAAGATGCATCAGCTACTGCCATATATGGTTCTAGAGCTTCAAACGGTGTTATTATTATTACTTTAAAGAAAGGAACAAAAACTTTGTCTGCTACTGTAGATACAAGTATGGGTGTTAATACCTTGGCGAAAACAATGGATGTTTTTAGCGCAAATGAGCTACGAGACTTAATAAGTGTAAAAGACCCTTCTTTATTGCCTTTATTAGGAACGGCAAATACCGATTGGCAAAAAGAAATTTACAGAACTAGTATTTCATCTACCATAAATGCTTCTGTAAATGGAATGTTGTTTGATAAGATTCCATCTAGAGCGTCTTTTGGTAATACAGTACAAGAAGGTTTGATGTTAACATCAGGATATCAGCGTACTACAGGATCAGTGTCTTTGAATCCAAGTTTATTTAAGGATCATTTAAAACTTAGTGTCAATGCCAATGTCTCTTTAGAAAAAAATAGATTTGCTTCTGGACAACAAGGAAACGCAATAACATTTGACCCTACTCAGCCTGTTTATGATGCTAATTCTCCATTTGGCGGATACTTCCAATATTATAAAGATAATAATGACGGGGTAATTAACAAAAGTGATTTAATATCTCTAGCTCCATTGAATCCAGTAGCAGAACTTTTGCAAAGAAACAACCGAAGCGAAGTAAAAAGAGTTTATGGGAATGTGAAATTAGATTATAAGTTTCATTTTTTGCCTGAATTATCTGCAGTTTTAAACTTAGGAATGGATCAAAGTACAGCCGATGGTTATACAAGAGTTTCAGATCAAAATCCACTTTCTCAAGCAGATGGACGTATTGTTGGTTCATCTACAGAATATTCTAACGAACAAAGCAATAACTTATTAGACGGTTATTTAGCTTACAAAAAAACCTTCGGAGTGCTAAATTTAGATGCTACTGCGGGGTATTCATACCAAAAATTTACTAATGAAAGATACAATAGTAATGAATTATTAGATGACGGTGTAGATAGTGCGCCTGTTACTAATATTGATCCAAATTTAGTTTTAATTGGTTTCTTCGGAAGAACGAATCTTTCCTTCTATGACAAATACCTTTTTACACTTTCTTACCGTAGAGATGGTACTTCTCGTTTTAGCGAAGATAATCGTTGGGGTAATTTTCCTGCTGCAGCCTTTGCTTGGAAAATCAAAGAAGATTTTTTGCCAGAATCTGAAACGATTTCTGCTATGAAGTTAAGATTGAGCTGGGGTGTAACAGGACAACAAGACATAGGACAGAGTAATTTAGATTTATATATGTCAAGATACACCACTGGTTTGCCAACTTCTCAATATATTTTTGGAAATACAGTAACTAATACTGCTATTCCTCAATTTAGAAATGAAGATTTAAAATGGGAAGAGACAACTACTTATAATGCTGCTCTTGATTTAGGATTTTTCGATGATAGATTAACAACAACTATAGAAGGTTTCTACAAAGTATCTGAAGATTTATTAGCAAATGCAGCTATATCTGATGGATCTAACTTTAGTAATTCAGGATTCCAGAACATTGGTGATTTTACTTCAAAAGGAGTTGAGTTTACTGTTAATGCAGATATTATTAGAAATGAAAAAGGTTTTAATTGGAATGCTAATTTCAATACTACTTTTATAAAAACAGAAATTAATAGTTTGGCTCTAAACCAAGATCAGCTAATAGGTTCTACTGGTGCAGGTGCTGGAGATGGATCTACTGTACAAGTACACAGAGAAGGTTACACTCCTTATTCTTTCTACGTTTACAAACAAATTTATAATGAAAGCGGTAAGCCAATTGAAGGTGCTTATGCAGATTTAAATGGAGATAATATTATCAATGAATCTGATTTATACATTCACCATAATGGTATGCCAGTAGTTAGTATGGGATTTGCGTCTAATATGAATTATAAAAACCTAGATCTATCATTTAATATGAGAGCTAATTTAGGCAATTATGTTTACAATGGTTCAAATGCTACTAGAGCCCAATATAATTTATTGAAAAATAGTTCTGTAGTTTCTAATTTACCTACATCAGTCTTAGACACTAATTTTAATTCTAATGAAGTGGTCTTATTATCTGATTATTATATCGAAAATGCTTCATTTTTAAAAATGGACAATGTAACTCTTGGATATACATTTCAGAATACATTTAATACTCATTCCTCAATACGTTTATCAGCAGGTGTACAAAACGTATTTACCATT
Organism: Candidatus Nitrosocosmicus sp.; assembly: GCA_035274085.1. Taxonomy (GTDB): domain Archaea; phylum Thermoproteota; class Nitrososphaeria; order Nitrososphaerales; family Nitrososphaeraceae; genus Nitrosocosmicus. Next base: position 2,427 of record DATEOO010000090.1, on the reverse strand, counting down.
ACTAATTATTCAGGTTTAGATCCTGAGGTGTTTGAAAACGGAATTGATAATTCAATAACTCCTCGCCCTAGAACTTTTCTACTTGGAGCTAATATGAAATTTTAACAAGAAACAGTATGAAGAATATTATAAAACAACATAAAGTAATTTACATTTTAGGAATTGTATTAGCCTTTTCAAGCTGTACAAATGACCTTAATGTAGAGGTTAAGGATCCCAATGTTCTCTTAGTAGATGACTTTTATTCTAGTCCAGAATCTTATAAACAAGGGTTAGCTGGAGTGTATGGAAATCTAAGTTTAACAGGTGCATCAGGCCCAGCGAGTTCAAACATATCAGGTCTTGATCCAGGAACGAGCCAATACGGAAGAGGTTTTTGGAATATGCAGGAACTTACTACAGACGAAGTAAAATGGTCTTGGGAAAATGACCCAGGTTTAAAAGGTTTAAATAACAATACTTGGACATCTGACAACGTAATTCTAAGAGGTTTCTTTGGAAGATGTATGACAGAGATTGCCTTTGCTAATGAATATCTTAGACAAACAGCTGATGCAAAATTAGATAGTCGCGGTGTGAGTACTGATTTGCGTTCCGAAATTAAAACCTATAGAGCAGAAGCTCGTTTTTTAAGAGCATTATCTTATTATCATTTAATGGATTTATTTGGTAAAGCAGGTTTTGTTACCGAAAATGATCCAGTAGGTGCATATCAATCGCCACAATACGATCGCAAACAATTATTCAGTTTCATAGAATCTGAAATCAATGCCATTCTTCCAGAATTAAAAGACGCACGCCAAAATGAATATGCTAGAGCAGATAAAGCTGCCGCTTGGATGTTATTAGCTAAAATTTATTTGAATGCTGAAGTTTTTATTGGTGAAAAAAAATACGATCAATGTCTAGCTAATTGCAAAAACATCATTGATGCTGGATATACATTATCACCAATATATGCTAATAATTTTAATGCTGATAACAACAGTAATTCAGCAAAAAACGAAATTATTTTTCCTATCGTTTCTGACGGTGTTGTAACGCAAAATTATGGTCCAACTACTGTAATGATTAATGCTCAAGTAGGTTCTATAGAACAAAACGCCTCTGATTTTGGTGTTGTTGGATGGGCAGGAGGATTGAGAGTTACTAAACAATTCTCAGAAACTATGCTAAACGGAAACTACGATAATGATGATCGAAATACTATTATCAGCAAAGATAGAAGCATCGAATTGACTAGTATGAGCAATTATGGAACTGGGTATATTACAGCAAAATGGTCAAATAAAACTGCAGCAGGAGTAAATGGTTCGGCAACTGAAATGGTTGATACTGATTTTCCAATGTTCCGATTAGCCGATGTGTATTTAATGTACGCCGAAGCAGTTCTTAGAGGTGCAACAGGAGGATCAACAGCAACTGCAAGAGATTATGTAAATCTATTACGTTCCAGAGCGAATAACACAAAAACAATACTGACTGAAGATCTTACTTTAGATTTAATTCTTAACGAAAGAATGGTTGAATTGTATGGCGAAGCGCACAGAAGACAAGATTTAATTCGTTTTGGAAAATACACTGGCGGAACTTACAACTGGTCATGGAAAGGTGGTGTTGTTACTGGAATTTCTATTAACGATAAATACAAAGTATTCCCAATTCCTAAAGCAAGTATAGCAGCTAATCCAAATCTTATTCAAAATACAGGTTATTAAAAAATATAGACACACAAATAAAAATATAGATACAATGAAAAAACTAATTTTACTATTTATAGCATTTACAGCATTACTAAGTTTTAATGCATGTTCCGATGATGATTCTCCAGTTTTTGTAGCAAAAGCCGACGCTGACGGTATTGCATTTACCAATTCGTTCGCTACAAAATATTTAATAGCACCAGCTACAAAAGAAAATATTGCCGACCGGTTTATATGGGACGCAGCAGATTTTGGCGTACAAACAAACGTTGTTTATGAACTTCAAGGATCTATTGCTTCTGACTTTGCAAATTTTAAAGTTGTTGGTACTACCAGCGAAACTAATATAGCAGTTACTGTCGCAAATTTATTGGATTTTGCCAAAGATTTAGAACTTGATGGAGATCCAGCAACTACTAATGACGATGGTTCTGCAAATAATACAGGTCAAGTATATTTTAGATTAAAAGCGACTGCTGGTACTGCTGGAGCTAATGAAACTTTGTCTCCAATACAAGTTATTTCTATTGAATGGATCGAAACTCAAGCAACAGGAACTGCTTGTCCTTCTCTTTGGGCAGTTGGAGAAGCTTTGGTTAATATTGGTTGGAACTTCAAACCAGAAGGTGAATTGAAATGTGACAATAACGTTTTACAATTTAAAGCAGAATTTAAAAATGAGAACTTTAGATTCTTCGAAGAATCAGGAAACTGGTCATCAGCT
>DATEOO010000089.1:0-13381 GCA_035274085.1 Candidatus Nitrosocosmicus sp. | reverse complement strand
TATATTGCATAAGTCCATTAATCTTAATGTATCTCCGATTTTTAGTTTAATTGCATCATCGTTAGATATATAAATTATATTTCCAACTTGCACCGTCCTATTTCCTATATCAAGCGTAGGATGATTTCTTATCTTAACTGTATCGACTTCAAGAGCATCTATAATCACCTTGACTGGACTTTTCACAAAAAATAGTCGTTGAGCCTTGGAGTCAAGCATTTTTCTATTGAATGATTCTAATATTTCCATCGAGGGCTTTGTTTCTGACAGCGTAATACTAAGGGATAAGACAAATTTTCTTATTGCTTCAGGCAGTATTCCACGCCTTCTTAATCCCATGAGAGTAGGCAGGCGTGGGTCATCCCAATTCGTTATTATCCCCTGTTCAATTAAGGGTGTAATTTTTCTTTTAGAAACTGGAATTCCTTCAAATTCCAACCTGGAGAATTCAATCAGCTTTGGCTTTGTTAATGACAAATTATCTAGGATAGAAAAATACAGTTCATTTCGTAATTCGTATTCTTTAGTCCTAAACGCATGAGTAACTCCATCCAGGCTATCTTCTATAGGGGCAGCAAAATCATATGTAGGCCATAAGGAATATTTTGACCCAACTTTTGGGTGACTACCACCTTTTATTACCCTAAAAAGAGTTGGATCACGCATGGCGGTATTTAGGCTTGCCATATCACCTCTGTACCGCAGGATTGCTTGGTTCTGCTCATAATCCCCTGAGATCATACTCTCAAATGCTGATAAGTTATTTTCGATCGAATTTGACGTACATTTACATGCAATAGCATTCAAACGGTTACGTTTTATATCTTCAGGCGAACATGTGCAAACATAAGCAAAATTTCTTCTGATTAGCTCCTTTCCGTAATCATAAATTTTAGTAATATCATCAGAAGTATTCTTAATCTCATCTGGCTTTACCTGAAGCCAATCAAGACCATCTTTAATAGCCTTGTAATATTCAATTTTTTCCTTTTGAGGATTAGTATCATCATATCGTAGTATCAACTTTCCTCCATATTTTCTAGCATACTCTTCGTCTATAACTGCGGCTTTCGCATGCCCGATATGAGGGTAGCCATTGGGTTCGGGTGGAAATCTTGTTACTACTTTGCCTTGAACTGCTCCGTCCAGCGTGGGGAGTACAAATTCGGTATTATCACCAGCCAAGGTTTTTTTCTTTTTAATTTTCTGATCATTTTGAACATCTTTGTTTGTTCCCAGATTGCTTTTGCGATCCTGTAAATAATGATTATTTTCCAGAATAATTGAGTCATATAAAGTATTTTTTTCATCAACAGATAGATCTTTTAACTCATTAACAATTTCTTTTATTTCTGGTACTAAATCTTTAATATTAAATTCAGCACCTATATCTTTTGAAATTGAAAAAGTCTTTGAAATAACAACGTCGATTCTTATTGTGTTGTTAAACTCCAGTGCATTTTTTAAAGCTATTAATCTAACCGTATTGACAAGTTTCGGATCAGCATTCAATTTGATTTACAAACTCCGTTCTACTATGTATTTTGCAGAATTTTTTAATGAAATTAATGCAGGAGACTGGTCATAGCATTTCAATGTTTTAAATGCTTCCTCAGCAAAACTATTTGCAGTATCGCGAACTTCCTTATCAACTCTAATTTCAGCGATCTTATCTACCATTTCTGCAATCTCAGAATCTTTTGCGTTCTTATTGCCAAACAGTTGTCTCAATAGATCCTTGTTCGCAGAATTTAGATTTTGAAATGCTAACAAAATGGGCAAGGTTTTTTTTCCCTCGCGAATATCGTTTCCAACAAATTTACCAGTCATTTTGGAATCGCCATGAACTCCGATTAGGTCATCAATGAGTTGAAATGCTATGCCTATCTTTTCTCCGTATCCTGACATATTTTCCAAGTCTTTTTCTGTAAAATCAGGTGAACTTAGAGTACCCAACTCGCATGACACCCTAAATAATGCGGCTGTTTTTTTTTCAATCATTTTAATATATGAGCTTGTTGATGAAAATTCATCGTCCTGAGCCATTTGTATATCCAGTGCTTGGCCCTCACAAACATCAATACATGAAGTGGATAGCAATTCAACCATCCTTAAAAGAACAGATTGATCTAGTCCAACCTTTTTTCCATGAATAGAAATAACTTGAAATGCTTTGGAAAAGAGAACGTCTCCTGCTAAAATTGCCAAAGGAATCCCAAATTGTCGATGTACTGTTGTTACATTATGTCTAACGTTATCATTGTCCATTATATCGTCGTGAACTAGAGTAAAGTTATGAATCAATTCAACAGAGGCAGCAGCAGGAAGCGATGATTCTAAACTCCCATTAAAAAGTTCGCTTGATTTAATAGCCATAAATGGTCTCAGCCTCTTACCCCCGCTCTTGATGTAATGCAAAGAAGCAGTATACAGACCTGAAGGCTCACCGGAAATATTATTGAGAATAAATTGATTTAAATTAGAAGCAACAAAATTGATTTCAGTTTGTATGTCTTCTGAACTCATAACTATTCAACATACTTGCTAATTTATCTTTCAATATATATCTTGTATTTACCAAAGAACTAATGTTAGATGAACCTAGCAAAAACATTGTACCTCTTAACTGTGCTAGAATCAACTGAGTAAATATGTCTAATTCATCTTCGGATTCTGCGGCCTTTCTTAGAAAAGGGAATGCCATTGCACACATATTAGCTCCAAGCATCAAACACTTGGCTATTTCAAGACCGTTACGGATTCCGCCTGAAGCAATAATAGGGAGCTCTACTGATTTTGAAGCCAGCAATACGCATAGAGCGGTTGGAATCCCCCAGTCCCAAAAAAGATTGCCCAAATTTGATTTTATATAACTTTTGGCATTATCTGCCCTTATTTTTTCAATTCCGGCCCAGCTAGTACCTCCAGATCCTGCCACGTTAATAGAGCTTATTCCAGCAGCTTGGAGTTTTAAGGCAACCTCAGGTGAAATCCCTGAGCCTACTTCTTTGACAATAACAGGAACATCTATTTCACGGACGAGAGTTGTTATTTTTTGTAAAATACCCTCAAAATGTGGCTCCCCCTCAGGTTGAATTAGTTCTTGAAGTGGGTTCAAATGTATCGCCAATGCGTTTGCATCAATCATTTTTATGATTTTTTTGACCTCATCTTTTGATAATCCCTCAGCTAGTTGGGCTCCACCTATGTTTGCAATCAAAAAGGCGTTTGGGGCAACGTGCCTAGCAACAGAATAGCTCTCAACTAGCTTGTCACTTTTTAGTCCAGCCCTTTGACTTCCTAGTCCCATTGCTAATTCATATTTCTCAGCTATTTGACCTAGTCTTTTGTTTATGACTAGTGCTTCATCAGTACCGCCGGTCATAGAGTCAATAATAATCGGAGCAGAAAAATTCCTGCCAAGGAAAACTGTATTCAGTTTTATATCTTCGATATTAATTTCAGGTAATGCATTGTGTATCAAATAAACATCCTCCAAAAGTGTCGTAGTTTCTTTACTCTGAACCTTTTCTTTTAGAGGAATGTCTATCCCTTCCTTTTTTCTCCTCTTTATAGTTTCTATTTGTTTTTCTGAGATGGAAGGAAATTCTCTATCCATGTCTAACCCACTCCTAGAAATGAATATCTCATTTTATTGCTAACTCCCAGAACCCATTCTTATACATGTACCAATGTATTTACGATCATGAACAATATCTAAAATCCTTTCCGGATGGAAACCGTTAATTAGATAAGATGGTGTTCCTGATTTTGCAATCTCAATAGATTCAGTTATTTTCCTCCTCATCCCTCCAGTGACATCAAAAAAATTCTCTTGATTTTCTTTTTTAATTTCATCCTTCAGATAAAAATTGTTTATATCTGTTTTTTCAACTCGAATTTCATGAACTATTTCACCTTTATTCATATCACTGTATAATCCGTCTACATTAGTAGTGAAAATAGAAAACTTTGGGTGTAATTCTGTACACAAAATAGACATTATCGTATCTCCAGAAAGAATTGAAAAGTTATTTCCTGAGGTATTTATTACATCTCCAAAGGTAATTGGGATAAGATCATTTCCCATGGTCATATCAAGGATACCTTGTATTCTGGCAGGATCCGCTGCATTGTTATAAACGAATGCGGATGGTTGGATCGTATAAGGTTTAAGATTGGACTCTAGCATTTTATTGATAATTATGTGGTTTAGATTTATCATAGATTCATGGACTACAGATACGCCTAGATCAGAATATGGGTGGGGCTTAGTATGCATATCATATTTTACGGACCAATAGTGACCAAAAGAACCTCCACCATGAACAATGATAATCTTAAATTTTTTCTTTATCTCAACTAACACTTTTAATATTTTATCGATTCCCTCATAGTTTGGAGATAAAGGTTTTTCTTTGAACGTAACTACGGATCCGCCTAACTTTATGATTATTAAATTACTAGTTATCAAGACGTACTAGACTAGTGAAATATCAAGACATTATTAATTGTGTGATTGGAAAAACCCATTTAGGATTACGATATTATGGCCAAATGTATTGGAGGGGTTAGGGAGTAGTGTGATTGATTCTGAGGCCTTCTGGATCAATCTTTGCAAAAAAATATTTTAAATTTAATAATTCTAATCTTTTTAAAATATTCTTGATTACTGAATGATCATCCTTATGTAAGAATGACAATACAGAGCCTCCACCTCCAGCTCCTGTTATTTTAGTTCCCAACGAACCTTCAGAATTACAAATATTAATTATCTTATTTAACATTGGACTTGACAGTGATAGACTGTCTAACAATTCGTGATTTCTGTTAAAAAGTTCACCTATTTGTTCAAGATCTTTATGCCCAAGGAGGTTGGTCACTTGATTGTATATCTCTTGATACTTTATACATAATTTGTTAAAATCATCAGGAAAGTTATTTTTAATTTTAGCTACCTTCTCCACCATAGAAAATGTATCATGGGAAACACCACTATTGATAATTAAGAACCTATAATTACCAAAATCTGCTGAGATCCTTTTAAAACCATTCAGTCTGTCGAATCGTCCCAGCCCACCAAAGGTGCAAATATTACAATCTGCTCCAGATGTATCTCTATTGAGTATCTTTTCAGCGTTAATAGATTCGTAACAGATCTTATTCTTATTTACGGTGTTTTCTAATAAATGGTAAAGAGCACCGGTTAGTGCAACACAAAAAGCTGAAGAGGATCCAAGTCCGCCTCCCAGTGGAATTCCAGAGTCTAAACGAATCACAATATTAGAATTTGATCTAACATCAATTCCGATATGTTTCGTTAGATATTGGATAACGCTGTAAAGTTTCTTGATAATTTCATCATATGTGGTATCTCGTCCAGGTGGAAAATATAGTGCAGAATTTCTAATGGTAGCACTAAAACCCAGATTTGATTTGATTTTGATTTCATGGATTGTAGAAGGAGTAAAATCTATTTTTACCTTGAAGAATTTATCTATAGATGCAATTAAAGATGGATAACCATAAACAACAAAATGCTCTCCAAATAAAATCATCTTTCCTGGGGCAGCTGCTTCTATTTGGCCTTGAAAATTGTTATTAAGTGGACTCAATCAAACTCCCTTTACCCGTTTCCTTGTCATCAAATCGTCTAAAGCATCAAAATCGAACAGTAACCCACAACTGAAGCCTTTTTGCCATCAATATCACCACTTGTCAGATGCTTTAATAAAATAACATCAAGATTTCCAAATATTTTCGAAAATTCTATAGTAGTAGCTAAACAACCATATCCACAAATATATTGAAAATAGTTCTTAAAGCTCTCATAAAATGACTCGACGTTCATCTTCGAAATCTCTGCAATCAGTTTTTTATCGATAGCATAGCACTCCTCATAACCTAGATAGTGAGTGAAATTAGTACTAGATATTAGGATAGTTTTTTCATTTTGAGGTACAATGCTTGATAATAAGTTTGCTAGTTGTACACATGTCTTTTTGTCCTGTTTTCTTTGAAGTATAGGTAAAAATTTGAAATTGTCCTTCTTTAGCACTTGAATAAATGGTAATTGTGTTTCAACTGTATAATCAATTTCAAACGAATAAGGATCTATCTCTACCAGGCCGCGATTGCTTTTTTTTATCAAATTATGTGCCATTGACTCGTTAATTTGTGCTGCACCCAAAGGAGTATTCCAAGTACCGTGTTCCAACACTGAGACGCCAGGACTAGTTCCACGGTGATCAGCTGATAATATGATAAAATTTTGGCATTCTATTTTGTCTATTAGATAATAAGTGAATGCAGACACATAGCCAGAGTAATCGTAAGAACCATGCGGAACTATAAAACTCAAAATTTTCTTATCTTGAATATAATTATTTACCATTTGCAGGAATTTGCTATCTTCAGAAGAGGAATTTAAAAGTGAAAAAAAGCTTTGAATTGAAGCGGTTAATCCCCCATAATCTTTAGGATAAAAAACTCCACTAAAGTTATGTTCGCGTTTCAATACTTATTAAATCAATTCTTCAACTAATTTTGCCTCGAAATCATCGATAGTCAAGGACATCTCAGAATCAGACTTAATTTTCCCTTGCTTTTTGAGGACTTCTTTTGTCAACAGCCAATATACCGTAGCTAATGCTTTTCTACCTCTGTTATTTGAGGGAATTACTAAATCAACTTTGGAAGTAATATTATCACTATTCGATAATGCAATTACAGGAACCCCCGCTCTTGTTGCTTCCAATACTGCCTGCTCATCGGCCTGCGGATCAGTTACGATTACTATTTCTGGCTCTAAATATTTAGGTAATGAGGGATTTGTAAAGGTACCAGGCATAAATCTTCCAAATATACCACGAGCGCCCGTCAGTTCACAAAATTTTTCTATCGGGGTTTTTCCGTACTCCCTTGCAGATGTTACTGCAACATTTGCGATATTCGTTCTACCAATGAATTTGGCTGCAACATCAATTCTGGCAAGGGTTTTACTAATATCAAGGATATACAATCCTTCGGGATTGGCTCGTGTTATAAACGATGTCATAAATTTCGTTTTGATTGGAGTTCCAACCCTAATTCCTGTTGACAATATCATTTTCTCTAAATTATTAGGATCTTCTAATGATTCTGATTGTTCTACAGTATCAGACGAACTGCTTGAATCCTCATCACCTACACTAGTTTGGGTAGTTTGATCAGAATTTTCGTAATTTTCAGGGGCTTCCTCTGAGACACTAGTAGTGTCATTTGAATTTTCTTCCTCAGTTTTGGAAGGATCATCATTAACAGTTTTATCTATTTGTTCATTATCAGAATCATTAAGAGAATTCAATTCATCAGTCTTCATATTCATGATATATTGCTCCATTTAGCCATTCCTTCTATTAAACCATACTCTGAAACTCTTAATAATTCATTTAATTTGGAAATTCTTTCGCCCCCTACTACACCAGTTTTAATCATCAGTGAATTAGTAGCAATAGAAATATGAGAAATATGGCTGTCAACAGATTCACCCGATCTATGAGAAGTAATGAGTTTGATGTTATTGTGGCTGCATTCTTCTGCGAATAAAATCGCATCATATAAGGTGCCTGCTTGATTTACCTTCAGAATGGCTCCAGAACATGCCTTTTTGTTAGCAGCAATTTTGGCTCTATTTGTATTTGTAACCAGCAAATCATCTCCTGTAACAAGGCACATTTGATTACCTTTAGTTATAGTCGACATATTCTCAAAATCTTCTTCATGTAACGGATCTTCGGCATATATGAGGTTATAGTCACGAATTAATTTGTTGACGAAATCTATTTGCTCCTCTGTTGTTCTTATGAGGCCCTCTCGGTGATAGTTATACACCTTCTTGTTATTATCCCACAACGAGGAGCTTGCAAAGTCTATGCCCATTCTAATCTCTCTCTTCGGATCATATCCGCAGCTGATAATTGCTTTTTCCACTAACTCAATAGCACGATCATTTACAATAGCAGGAGCCCATCCTCCTTCATCTCCCTTTCCATAGGTAAATTTACTATCATTTTTTTCGATGCTTTTTTTTACTTCTTTATGAATTTGTGAATTTAAAGAAATTGCTTCAAAGATTGATGCCGACTTTACAGGACAAATCAAAAATTCCTGCAGGTCTGGAGTTCCCGGGCCTGCATGAGCACCTCCTCCCAATACATTTCCAAGAGGGTATGGAAAACTGATCTTATCCAGCTTTGGGTTCAAGATTTTATAGAAGGGCACATTCATGGCCTTTGCAGCAGAATCTACGCTTGCTATAGTAAGAGCGTAGGCCACCGAACCTCCAATATTTGAATAGTTGTCAGTTGGATCGACTGTTCTAATTGCATCATGCAAATTCTTTAGATCCGCACTTTCAATTCCAATAAATTTATTCTTTATACTTTTAAAATTTCTAAGAGTTAATTCTGGATCATTTTGAACAAAACTTTGGGCCTCATACATTCCAACACTAGCCCCTGAGGGTGCACAAGCCCGGCCTTGATACTTTTTGTCAGACAGTACATCAATTTCAATAGTTTTATCTCCTCGACTATTGAAAACTAGTCTTTCCTCAATTGAAGTGATTGTAGGCAATCTTTATCATTCCATCTCAGATTGTATCTCCGCCCGTCGTTTCCTCAATGCTTCATAGTAGGGGATGACTTGATATATTGTTTCTACACTAGAAACGAACATCCTTCTACAACAGTAGCGGGTAATATTTAGAGAATCCATAACCTTATTTGGTTCTTCTCCTTGTTTTAATTGGGTTAAATATTCATTATAGATGTTAGCTATCAATTTTCCACATGTAAAGCATCTTACTGGAACAAGCATAATATAAAAAAATGAACTCCATAATAAAAATCATTCAAATAGCATAATCAGATTAGTGGGAATATTCAAATTATCCCTCAAATAATAAAATGTCTAAAGCGGGAGTCGCCCAGCTTGGCCAAAGGCGTAAGGTTGAGGGCCTTATCCCTTAGGGGTTCGTGGGTTCAAATCCCATCTCCCGCATCTGATATGATATTTTTTGGAAAATAGAGGTGACTCGAAAGCAGACATAAATTACATGAGATGAAAATAATCATAAATGAATATTATACCTGCCGTATCAGCCCCAGAATTCAAGGAAATTAACACCTGGAGTGATAACGCAACGCATAGCATAAAGGAACTTAAAGGTAAGGTAGTGCTTTTAGATTTTTGGACTTATACTTGTATTTTTTGCTTAAGAACCATCCCGACAATAAAGAAGCTCAAGGAGAAATATGCTGATAAAGGTTTGGTAGTATTTGGGATTCATTCGGCCGAGTATGAGTTTGCCAAGAATATTGAAAATATCAGAAGGGCATTAAAGGAGTTTGGGTTGGATAAAGAAGTGACAGGATATGATACCAATAATAAGACTTGGGAAGCGTACGGAAATTCATACTGGCCAAAACACATTTTGATTGACAGAGATGGTTTTGTAAGATACGAGCATCCGGGATACGGAACCCTTGATGATTTTGAAGAAGCTTTGGCTGATTTGCTTGATCTTTCCTTCTCAAAGCCAGAATCTGCTCACGAAAAAGAAGAGATAAAATCAGAAGCAGGTAACGACCTAGTTAATGAAAATGACAAGTTACAGCAGAATAGCAAGGAACAAGATGAAGTATCAAAGATATACGGAATGCATTTTAACGGTATGGCCCCAGAGATTTGTGTAGGTTACTCCCGAATTAGACGGTTTGGAAATAATCAAAAAGCCAAAATTAATGAATATAATGTGTTTACCGAACCTCAAACAGTAATGGATAACACTGTATATTTGAGGGGAAAATGGAGATGGGATAAAGAGGGTATACAGGCATCACTTGAGCACAAGGAAAAAAATCCCGCAATATTCTTCAAATACAATAAGGCATCGAATGTAAACGTAATAGTTGGTAGCACTGACGATAAGCCTGCAATAGCAAATATCATGCTAGATGGTGAATTTTTAACTGATGGGCAGATAGGATTTCATGGAAAAAAAGACAGTAACTCGAGTTTTTTTGAAATCACATGGCCACATATTATGAACATAGTAAAGACTTCGAACCCCGAAAGTCATGTATTAGAGATTCTGCCGAAAACAGAAAATTTCTATTTCTACACGTTTGTATTTGGTTAATTACCGGGTACTGAATATGGTACTTCTATGTATTATATACAAAGTACAACTACATCTTGATTTTTGCCGATATTTTTGATTCGTAGTGATAAGCATATCTTCTTTCTTAATGGTGTTACATATAAGAGGCTCGGCGCTATTGCGTCAGAAAATTATGAGGGACCAGGGGTAGCCATATTCTAGATCATCATATAAGTCCTTAAAGCAGCTGCTCTCTTAAAGTAGATACTGAGTCTCAATATCTTTAACGTGTTTGAGTTAGATTATAACTCTGATTGGGGTGAAACGGTTTGTCGAACGGTTTGTCAGACAATAGGCTAGTCGTCAAAAGGAGAAACAACCAAGTGTTTATAATTGGATGTTAAACCTTTTTGAGGGTATGACTGGGCCATTCAGATGATGTTACTGACGTCTTACACTCTGCTAGCGAAATCAAGGTGTAATAGTCGATCCCTTCCATATCCCGGGATATTTCTCGAGGTACCTATCATAGATAGACCTGGAATTTGACACGAATGAAAAGTAAGAATCCTATAGATCTCTATGCTAAGAGGAGCCAGTAGCCAATGCAGCCTTTCATATCAGACAGCATACATACTAATAAAATGGTTTAAAAATAGATTTAGAGTAAAAAATCATTATTTTATTCCTATAGGGATAATTTCAAATGTCTACCACGGGCAATATTTCATTGTAGGCTTGCCAGAACATCATCTTTTCTGGAAGAGGGGTGTGCTTCTTAAGTATTTATGAATATAGAATAAGCATAATCAATTTGCCAGTCTTTTATTTTACCAGTTATAAAAGCGATCCACTAGAGACACCCATTTGCAATGAATTAACCATTAATACGCTATCATATATAGTCAAACTGCTTTATATAACAATAGTTTGTCCTTGCTCTACACCGAGAGCGCAAAAGAGGTAAAAGAACATTCAATCCTCTAGCAACCCTATGGAGCTCTGTTTTTGCAATTTATCGATATTTTTGATGAAAAGATATTTTCGTAGCCATGGTTTATATCTTTTTAGTCTGTTATTGTCAAAAAATATAAGAAATACTAGAATATCGACAAGTTTCTGTCAGTAAACTCATCGTTTAAAAAGGCCTAATTTGATTCATGTTACATGCTACTCAGATTTCTCATCGTTGTAGCGAGGTTGGACCTAGCTAAAAGTAATTATACTGTAAATGCTTGATAGGATGCAGGTCCAAAGAGAAGCGAGATCTTAAGACATGTACGATAATCAGAAATATAGAATGAAAACAATCATGTATTCTATCACATGTTAATACTATGGTATGACAAATCAAAAAGACGGCGATCTGATGAAAGTTAAAGAGGGCGACAACCCTTTCGTTTTTGAATTTCAAGACTCAAAAGGCAATAAATTCAAGCTGGCAGATCTGTTAAAACAAAAAAAGATAGTTATTTACTTTTATCCAAAAGATTTTACACCTGGGTGTACTGTAGAGGCTGAGGAATTTACTAAGGACTACGCTAAATTTGAGCAACAGGGGATCGAAATAATTGGAATCAGTCCTGACTCAAACGATTCTCATACAAAATTCAGGGAAAAAATGAATATCCCCTATATGCTTGCAGCGGATGTCAATAATGATATTTCTAAGGTTTATGGGGTGTTCGGGCTCAAAAAATTTATGGGTAAGGAATACTATGGTGTTACGAGGTCAACTTTTCTAGTTGATAAAAGTGGAAGAATTGTAAAAATATATTCCAGTGTCAAACCTAAAGGTCACAGCCAAGAAGTTCTCGAATTCTTTAAAGATAAATAGAGAGATCACTCAATTGTTGACTCTTCTATATCATGTCCATAAATGGACAAAAAGATCCTATTGACTTCGACTTCAGTAGTATCAAATTTAATAAAATAATCCATTTTGAGGTTTATAGTATCAATTTTTTTTCTATTGAAGATGTATTTAACATCATCTTCCTTATCCCGCTCTCGGAATTCTTGTGTTAATTCAGAAGCCTCAATTAGAATGGCATTCCCTTGTTTATTCAGGTCAGTCAAGGCTTTGGTGTCTATTTTAAATTCAAGTAATATCTCAACCATTTTATTTATGAACAATATAATAAGTAACCGCAACTTCTGAAATTTTAGCTTGAAAATATCATAATCAGGCAATGTCGGAATATATTTACATAAGAGAAACTGATACTCATCAAGATTTTTGGTTATAGCAAGGGAAATACCTATCCCATCTACTTTGCCTTTTAAGAGATTCACATTCTTGCAATTAAGCAACACTTTCCCTGCTTGATCCTTCAGCAAAAGATTGGTAGATGAAATACCATCAAAAGCCAAAAATTTCTTACAAGTTTGAGCAGTTATAACAGACCTAGAGATAATAGAACGCATTGATTCAGCCAATGTTTCAGTCATATTCGAAAAGTACTGTACACTATATAGGAATTTTGATATCCTTTTTAATAGGAGATCGAAGTGGAAACCTACAGAACCTTTATGCCATTAATACTATTTGTAAAATGAAAATATGCTATGAATAAATAGAAACTGGTTTGTGACTGCGGATTAGCTGTTGTTTTTGAGATTCATGATTCTCACAAACTGCATAAAACGATTTATATGTTCTATTAAATTCTCATACAATATTACTTGGGATCCAACATAAATTTGATATGCGATTGCCCTTGTCACAAAAAATACGGCGATAAATCGATTTGTCAAAAGTGTATAGAGAGACATAAGGGTTCCCCGTACTATAATATAATCAAAAAGTTCAACTAAATCAAATGTATATAAGTTGTACATAATCTCTTCTGTTCATAAACTCCAAATTTAGTTTAATTCTTGAGACACCATGACAAAATCATTGTGAGTATCGCAATTACTCAACTAGAAATGATAATATATATTACTTTAGGAATAACAAGAACAAAATATTTAACTAACTTGGCTCAAAACAGAGAATATTATGGTAGTAGACAATAAGGCAACTGTTTCATACATCAGGGTTTTAAAGGAAGACCTTGCGATTTTTCATATTAAACCAAACGAGGGTCAAGTCCCAGACTTTAAGCCGGGTCAGTTTGTTACCTTGGGTTTAAATGTTCCTAATGAAGGTAAGATAATAAGGAGAGCATATTCAATTGCTTCACCTCCAGAACAAAAGAAACATTTTGAGCTTGTGGTACGATGGGTTAAAAA
>DATEOO010000088.1:0-4477 GCA_035274085.1 Candidatus Nitrosocosmicus sp. | reverse complement strand
CAAATAGTTGTAGCCAAATCCTTACATGCTTTAGTTTACAATTCTTTAACTTACATGGAAAGTAATCGTTAAAACCTTAAGTTCTGTCATTAATACACTATACTGTTTGTTCAATTAGGCTTTTCTCCTTTTTTTGACCAAGATTGGATATAATGATCTATTTTGAGAAACTCACAGACATTTGGATACTATATTCCCCTGTCAGTAGAGACAAGGTGTTTTCCTTAATCCATGCCAATCATAATAAACAGGGTTCGGTGACAAACATATTCATTTCCTTTGGAAATTTTACAAAAAAAAGAGGGAATCTGCCTACTTACAGGCTCAATACCCACTCAGAGTGCAATGTATTTAGAACCTACCTTGATTAAAGTCTCACCAAGCATATAGTTCAAAAATTATTATGATGGATTACGACTCATGTGGATATCCTCATGATTTCTCCCGAACCATTATACCATACGGGACTTAATCCCCACGAATCAGATGCCTATTTTAGTAGCGATTGTGCTGTTTCAACAGACCATGGCATACTCGTTATTATCCATTGTACTGAAATAGGGTTCTTCTACTCTTTGGTTCTGTCTCATGCTTATATTCTCAAGACACAATGTTACTGTCTTGATTTACAGACTGCCCTTGGAAGACATTTTCATCAGAATAAGAATTTCTTGATTGTCCTCTAGCATTGTTTCCCTTATTTTCCTGTACTTGAGGTGATAGAATGGTGGTCACTTGAGATCCCTGACGGGGTCTGAAATCCACTCAAAAAGGTCCTCCAGGACCTTTCGTTCCATTGGTCCCCCAACATTAGTAACCCATTTGGATGATGGATAAAACAAATGACCGAGGTCTGGATATGTTACCAATGTGTGATCAGGATGTCTTAGCTCTGTAAGTTTTTGTTGTAAAAGAAACGCTTCCTGTAGTGGGGTCTGTGAATCGTTCTCCCCTTGCTGGATTAAAACAGATGTATTGGGGGAAACTTTACTTATAATGTCCAGGTTGGGCTCCAAAGAGTAGCCTGACCTAACCCAAATGGGGCATTGATCTTCTAAATAGTTACATTTCTTGCCTGGTGTCACAACCGATAATCCCACAGAATCGTAAAGTGTGTGGATATAGATTAATAGATTAAATCTATTCAACAATCGTATAATCTTACTAATGTTCCTGCCGATCAGACGGAAGATGACTTTCGGTAAATTTTTTCCACATGGTGAAAATCAAGTCTGTTGCATCGCCCAACTTATAAATTTCGTGGATGAGTTTCTTGAGAATCCATCAAAGTATATGAAATTAGCTATATTGATAGATTCTAATTCTTCAAGACTAGGATATATTTCCGTCGAAACTTCCATTTGCATTAGATGAACTTTTAGCTCATTCAAGAATTTGTATTTGTTGGGAGATAATCTATAGATGTTCTTAACATCTGGGGGTATGAGAAGAGTATTTTGAATAGTTAGTCGTTCTACTGATTTTTCTAATCCTAAATAAATTTCTCTTCCACTAGAGAGAACTATTTTAAAAGCCAATTGAAAATTTGCATCTCTAAATTCAGAAAGTTTCCATTTTTCTGCTTCTAACCAATCACGAATTTTAGTAGCTACCTGATGCCGAGTAAAGAATCTCAGTCATCTCATATTAAAATATGGCATCTGTCATCCTTAAATAAAACCCATAATTTATAATAAAGACTTGGATGAAGGTTATCTTCTTCCCTATAATACAAATCATGCGCTTCATCAAGCCATTTCTTTATTTTATTCATAATAGAATGATAATATAGATATTCACCTTGCCTATTTCGATCTTTGATTCTATCTAATGCCAGTAATTTAGACGTCATTTACTCTATACGAAATAAACTCGTTCCATTCCATGTCCACTATAATGTTGTTGTCATCAACTTTGGTGGCTCTTGTTTTAGGAATATCATATCTTTGTTCATAATCTCCAAAAACTACTATTTTTGCATCGGTATTTTCCATCATAAACCCTACAAAACTATCATCGGATAAACTAACTTTCTTGTTAAATAAGGAATTGGGAAAAATGTCTAAAGCAGTTTCATTAGTTTCGTCGCCAATGGGCTCTTCAAAACTTGAACTTGTAGACAGTAGAATATCATTTCTGTTCAAATGATACTTTTTTAGTTCATTATTGTCAAATAATCTCAACATCTAAGAATCTTTTACCTTAAATCTATTATACAATATAACATCAGACGTATTATTACTACAAAAAGCATTCATAACTTCATCTTCCATCTCGCTTGCGAAAATTGCCTTGTAAAGTGAGGGTACTGACATCATTAAACCATTAATGTATTTTTTGTTTTGTTTTTGCACATATCATGTATGCATTTTGTACCTATTAAGGAAATCATGTTACATGTAGCCACAAGTGTATGCTTTTCGCCAATAAAATGCCGATTCTAAATGAATGCGTCGTAAGAATCTATAAGTTGACATTAAACGCAGAGTTGTTACAAACTAATAGTCATATTCTTAATTTTGAAAATTCCTTGATCGTGCCATTAGAATTTGGGAAATTATCTAATATTACTACGACTAGATATTTGTAAAGTTAATAGCAAGTTTCTCGTTTAGAGTATATGGTAATGAAAAAATAAATGCCTATGTTAATGCTAAAATGTAAAACATGTGGTATTATTTTTAATGCAATGTATATAGATGACATGCTTGAATTTCGCGAAAAAACTACAAATGATTCAAATCTAATACATATTTGCGCCAAAGGTCACTCAAATCACTATCTAATAGAGAATTATATAGATTTGTCATGAATCTTATATTCACGCTGTGCTGCCTGCTTAATCTGTGTCAAGGATATAATTTCCATACCAAAATAGAGCCTATAGAGATTCTAGATAACTAAGAGAGGCCCTTGGCACAAAATCGGCCAATTAGTTCTCACCTAATTTATTAAACAGAATTTATCTAACCTTACTAATATGATGCTCGTTTAGTATAAATTTAACAAATTTTTTCCGCCAAATTTGCTTTTCTTTTTGATGCAGTATTACATTTTAGAGACGTATACCCGAAGCGTACCAATTTCCATGGGTGGTCTCGGTAAATACTATTATAACTTCTTCTCTTTCTACTTTTAATATTTTAACTACATTTTCAGTAATTGCTTCTGCTAATCTGTCCTTTTCTCTTTGATTTCTACCATTGTACATTTGGATACTAATTATAGGCATCATAATGATTTTTCACTGATGCTAATAAGACTTTTTGTAATGGTTTCAAGGCAGGTTACTACAATATCTTGAGTAAAAAAGTGTAATGTTATGCAAATTGCTGACATTTACATGCCAGACACCGATGATCATAAAATTTCGGACCATTGGGTTCATTTCTATGTTCATTTTTTGAATGAATACAATTTTTGCATATTGCGAGTAAGATGTTATCACTATTCATGATAAGTTCTATACACCAAAAGATATTAGGGATAGGGATAAAATTGCTGTTATATGAATATGGTATAATCTCTGACACTAGAGCATAGAGGACAATAATCCTCCATTCATTCGTATACTATCTGAACCTTTTACGTTTATTGATTAACAGATATTTTTGTGCGACTGCTTGTCACATGATGGTAATAGATATAATTACTTTGATCTGGTAAAAGTTTCTATATTATAGTATAGCCTTAAATAACTTATAATATACAGTATAGTATGTCAGCAAACAATGAGGAATCTGAAGCTACAATTGCAAATCAGCCAAAACGATCAAAAAACAACAATTCTATCTATTTTCAAAGTGAAGCCGTCATAAAGAAAGAAAAAATAATTAACTTCTAAGAATGACATGATTAACTGCAAACCTCGCAGTTTAGTCATGACTGAGTGCTTTTGTACTTTAAACCGATAAGAGGATTACAATATGAAAAAAATTTCCATTATTAACCAATTATTTATTATTTAGAGTGCCAATACACGAATAACAAATGAAAACTATTCTGGGGCTGACTTAAATTTTAGTTTGATTCTCTTATACTAGTAGTCACGTGAATTTCAGTCATTTATTTTGGAAATAAACGGGCAGATTAGTTTCATACCAAAAGAAAACAACCAAAGTAAGAAAAGATAAAGATAAAGATAAAGTTTCTAAATGTAGTACCAATATTATAAGGTATGCTATATATGTATATATAGCAAAAATTATGGATTCATTATTGAAAAATACTCTAAAACGTTACATTCCCTATATTATTGGTGGTATTATAACTGGAACTTTTATTGCATATTACTATGGCTTTCTATTTTCCATTATAGTAAATAGTATTACTTGGTTTGTAATATCAACTATTTTTAATAAATACTACTGGCATTACACTGGTTTTAGAGATGAGAAACATCTTATTTCTAACTACCTCTACTTCCTACATGGAAAAGATACAAAAAATAAAATCAATAGTGTAAATGGCTAAAGCA
>DATEOO010000087.1:0-5622 GCA_035274085.1 Candidatus Nitrosocosmicus sp. | reverse complement strand
TAGTAAGATTATTTCAGAATCTGATTTAACAATCCAATTATACAATATCAAGGACATATACGCATGAATAAAAAAATTCAATTGTCAATATTGTCAATCTTTATTGCAGCAGCATTGATTGGCTCTGTAGCAACCTTTGGTAATAATATGGCATTTGCAACTAAAAAAAGTAGCAACGACGCAGCACAATTTTTAGATCAATTATCTGAAACAGGGCAGTTTTCAGAATGTGCAACAGACAACAACACACTTGCATCATGTAACAACGTAGGTTTGTCTCTCAACGCACAAGATGGTAAGAACGCATTAGGTCAACAATAGACCCTTT
This sequence comes from Candidatus Nitrosocosmicus sp., assembly GCA_035274085.1. Lineage (GTDB taxonomy): Archaea > Thermoproteota > Nitrososphaeria > Nitrososphaerales > Nitrososphaeraceae > Nitrosocosmicus. The sequence goes on along the minus strand of DATEOO010000087.1, from coordinate 5,294 downwards.
TTTTAATATAGTATTGTTACCTTTATTTTTTGTAGAACTGAATCCATCCTAGTAGTGTTAGAGTCAAGCACTATCAAAAAAAGGATATCTGAGGTATAAAATTGAACATATATAATAATAGCAATAAAACGATCACGTTGTATAATCATTACTAATAATTCTCTTTATATAATGATTAACCCTGACCATCGTTATAATATAATGATTAACTACTCGCGATTTACAATATCTCTTATTTTAAATATGCTCGGATAATTTAAAACTCCTTGTACTATGTCTTCCCAGTACTAATTAAAGAAATCTTGAAACTGTTACCTAACAAATTTATGAACTTATAAAGCAGTAATAATTACACTGATAATCTTGACAAATTGATATATCATATTTTCATAATATTGAATTTTAGGCTAAAATGTTCAAGTCCAAACATACAAAAAAACTGCACTTTTAAATGTAGCAATATTTGCGATAGTAATGATTATGGGCCTATCCACATTTAAGATAAACATCGTAGTAGCAAAGCAAAAGTACAAAGGTGAGAAGATTGCAGAGATGATCATAGCAAAAATTGGTACAAAAATTACTTTAGGTATCACAATTGAAACGATAATAACAATGGTTGCAGAGCATCACCGGCAATAGGTCAATCACAGTCCTCCATTCAGAATAGTCAAGTTGTATCAGGTGGAAATATAGTTGGATCTGGTAACAACTTTAATTTCCAAAACCAGGTCAATGCTGGCAATAATGAACTGGGCCAAAGATAAGGCTACTCCAATTCCATTTTATTCAGAATTTTATTCCGAGTCTAGTAAACTAATTTGTAGTTATTTTTAGTATTGTAGAAATAAATATCGGTTAACGTAGATTTTTATCATAACATCTGATAATTCGGTAGCAACATTCACTAATGTAAAGACCAGATAAGTCATCTGCTCACTCTATTATGATCAGCTTGCTATAAAGACCCATTGTACATCATGGTTTCCAAGTGAAATTTTTTGACTGTCTATAGAAATCATATGCATTGTAAAAAGTAATATTTTCGATATCCTTTACCCTGCAACCGGTTTTTCTCATTTCTCTAGCTGTAAGGGGAACACTTAGTGGATCAGAAACTCCCCAATCAGCGGCACTATTTACCATTAGCTTTTCACTCCCATAAATTGTGACAATGTCAATTACATGCTTAGGAGATAGTTTAGTAACTGGATAAACTGAAAGTCCTGCCCATGCTCCCCAATCAAGAGTTTTCTTGATTGTTTCTTCTGTATTATGATCGATTAATATCCTATCAAAATTATAGTTACCAGTTTGAAAAATTTTTTCCATTTTGTTCATCCCTTCTATCTTGTTGACATGAGGTAAATGGATCATCGCTAACAAATTCTTATTTTTACAAAGTTCTAGTTGTCTTATGAAAATTTCTTCTTCACTTTCATTAATTAGATTATAACCTATCTCTCCAAGGGCTACAACGCGGTCCCTATCTAGAAAATTCATTTTAATCATTGTTTCGATTGCATCAACTGCAAGGGGCCTTTCGGTTGCTTCCTTGGGGTTTACTGAAATGCAAGTAAAATGCTCTATTCCAAAGCTCTTGGCTCTCTGGGTTTCGAAAGTGATCATATGCTCCCAATAATCTACAAATGTGCCTACGCTTGTCCTAGGGCCTCCGAGCCAAAACGATGGTTGGACTATTACTTCAATGCCTGAAATTGACATCTTTTCATAATCATCTGTAGTTCTAGAATACATATGAATATGTGGATCAAAATACCTAGCCATGATATTCTTATCATAAATTAAAGATATATAATAACTAAAAGTAGAATACAAATTCGAAGATTTTATGTATGCGGCCTTTTTCCATGGACCAAACGATATTAAACTCGAGAAGATGGATGCTATGTGGAAACCAGATGGTGATTCTAAGATTCTAAGGGTTTTGTCATGCTCTGTGTGTAGTTATGACGTACGGACTTTTAGAAATGGGAGTTTCAAAGTCAAACCTCCAGTAATTTTGGGCCATGAAATTTGTGCAGAGATAATAGACGATTACAACGGTACTAACTATAACCTGAGATCAGGAAGTCGAGTTACAATATATCCAATAGTTCCTTGCTTAAAATGCTGGTATTGTAATAGCAATAATTTCAATTTGTGCATGAATCTTCGAGAAATTGGATCTACTCTCAACGGAGGTTTTGCAGAATATATTCGGATCCCTTCACGAGTTTTTGAAATTGGGGGAATAGTACCGGTACCTGATAGCGTAAGCAATGAGGAAGCATCCCTAATTGAGCCTCTAGCTTGCTGTATTAATGGTATGAATCAGATACAACCAATGAATTTTGAATCTATAATTATCATAGGGGACGGTCCAATTGGTATAATGCAATTAGAATTATTGAAAAGATTTAATCCTCAAATACATGTAACGGTCATTGGTAAAATCAAACATAGATTGGAAACTGCAGAAAGACTAGGTGCAAATAGAATCATTGCTTTTAACGAAAATGACCAAGTAGATTCGTACAAAAAACTAAAAGAAATAGAGGGGTCAATTAAGCCAAATCTAATCTTTGTATCAAATAACAATCCATCCTCATTAACACTTGCATTTTATCTTGCCAATAAAAATGGGAAAGTAATTATTTTTTCTGGAATTAAGAACAGACAGGAACATTCGTATAGCGAGCCATTTAATATTGATCCAAACATTATACATTACCGTCAAATTTCAGTGTATGGTAGTTTTAGTTCCAACCCAGATAACCTCCGGGAAGCAATGAAGTTAGTTTACGAAGGTGAACTTAATCTAAAAAACTTAGTAACTGATACCTTTTCCCTAGACAATATTGATAACGCTTTAAGAGCAGCAGAATCATTTAAGGGACTAAAATCTGTAATTAACAAATTTGATTTCTAATCAGGCTTACTCTTTGATATATAAATTTCTTGATATTGCAAAAAGGAGGATTTATAAATATTGAGTACACCTTCTATAACGATTAACATCTATAATATATCAATGATACCCGCTGAGTAGACAAGTATTAATCTTTCTCATTTAGGACTAGTTTGAAAGTGAATTTTTTAATCGTTGTTTACTCCAAGTCCGTTTCTAATTGACTATTGTCTAAATCCCATTATTTGATTTTATTTGACATTCAATAGATCTGAAATATCCTTTTTTAGGATCTTAATCCTCAAGGAGTATCAATGGGGGGTTTATCTAAATATATATCTAAGTTACTTAGTATCTTCATACATTCTAGGTAGATAAATTTCTAAAAATCATATGAAAAAAACCTTAAATAAAATTCAAATTTGTGAAATAAGTCTAGTCAAACTTTTAATTATTTTTTCCCTCTAGATCTTATTCCATAATACTTTCTTACATGAGGTCTATACATATAGTATATAATGATAGCATTATAGAGGACCCCAAAAATTGAAATAAACTGTCCATTTACAACATTTAACAGATACCCAGCAGCTCCGAATCCTGATAATACCAGCAAAAGTTTCCACGACCAGTTCTTGCGCATATACAAACCATACGCAGTTAGCAAGGAGGCAACTCCTAAAATTAACAAAAATGCTGGTCCCATAAGATAAACCCCACCTAGCGGCAGTAATAGGTTAAACGCATATATGGACATCATTACAAGCAGGAGTCCGCTAATGATTGTGAGTATAGTAATTATCAAAATTCCTCTAGGAAGTTTCTTGTTTATTTTTTCCACTTTTTTATCTAAAAGTTGTGGGAATATAACTTTTTAATAAACCGTTTCAAAATCTTACACGTAGTCGATAATGATGCTAAATCTTAAATAATAATAGTATCACCATTTTTTTATGTATTTATATAAAAAATCGTACTTAGCAATCATGCTAATTGGTATCCTTCCACTATCAGTGATGACTTCAAATATCACTATTGTCCAAGCTCAGAGTTTTGTACTTGCCGAGGAAAAACCTACAGTGTCAACAACCGGAATTGCAGAAAAAGAAATTCCCTCAGATGAATCTCGGATATCTTTGGCGGTCGAAAATACCAATGCAAATCCCAGTACAGCTAGAGAAAATAATGCTGATAAGATGAATACAATTATAAGAGCTTTGAAACAGGCCGGGCTTTCCGATGAGAATGTTACCACTTCGAACTTTCAGATAACACCAAATTATGACAGTGAAAACAGTAATTATGACAGTATAATATCATATACTGCTCTAAACAAGATAGAACTCAAGACCTCGGCAAATGCAAATATTTCTAAATTCATTGACTTAGCTGTCAATAATGGTGCCAATCGGGTTGAAAATATTGACTTTGTAATTTCAGAGGAGACTCTAGATACTATCAACCTGCAATTATTGAAAGATGCCTATAGAAATGCCAAACAGAAGGCTGAAATTTTGGCTTCAGAAGGTAACTTTACAATTACAGGTGTAAAAAAAATTGATACTAGTACCGAAGGTGGTTATATCCCCCCAGTTTATTTCTATGATAATTATGCTGGTGATGATGCAGAAAAAATGCCATCTCCCTCGACGCACATTATTCCGCAAAAAAACAAGATAACCGTAACACTACCGGTAATCTTCTATATAGGTAACCAAACTCGATAGATAACTCATCGTCGATTATCTTTTGCAACAATGAGGGGATATAGTTCCTGTAGATGGTATCGAGTCTAGCTAACTATATTATTTCATTGTTATTTAATAATTATTTGTGACCTCTATTATGATGGACTATTTAGTGTAGGTGGTAATACTAGAAACCATTTAAGTGGTTGTGATTATACAACTATCAAACATTGAATAAATATCCAGATATGACAAGATATGCAAAATAAAATGTACCAGCAAAGTACAAGATGAAAATGTAAATATTTTTATCGCAGGAGTAATTAGAATCTACGTTGCTGGATTTTTAAGTTTTACAGTTTGAATCAACTGGGGATACACGAATGATTAGTTTTGATATAAATTGTTTGTCTGTAATAAAACCAATGACTTGCTCAATGGAAACGAAAATGACCAATTATTACCGCAAATGTTTTGTAAATGAGAGGTAAATAACACATTCGTCTCCGCAAGAAACTTTCCCCATCCATGACAGAGTAGAGCAAATGACCCTAGTGAACAAATATTAATAAATTGGATCACATTGTTACCCATAGTGAATAATCATGAATAAAAAACTTTTAGATATTCTCGTATGTCCATTCGACAAGGTTTCTAGTCTCGAACTATTTCAGTTCAAGGCAAAATTAAACCCC
>DATEOO010000086.1:0-5155 GCA_035274085.1 Candidatus Nitrosocosmicus sp. | reverse complement strand
CAAAGGAGGTATACCAGAAAAGGGCGGTCGGTTGATGTATTTTATTCAGATTATGGAAATAGAGAATGCAGATAATATTCACAAGTTTTAATAATGTCGAGATGGATATTACTTTCGATAAGAGATTTTATAAACACATGTGTCTTGTCTTTCCAAGCCGTGATTGCAAACCCCCGATGATTCTTATAATTGGTCAAATCAAATTCAACAAATAAAAAGTTTGTAATATTATAACAAATAACCTTGTTCACCATATTCTTTGGATAGAATATCCCTTCCCTCCACCGTAACTCCATCCAGAACAACCAAAACAGAAATCCAATTATCAAAGCCTTTTGCAATTAGGAACATTATAAAACTTCAGCATGATTTTATTATTAGAGAAAAGATTTTGATATCAAAAGATCTTATTATTAGTTTGTCGTTTTAAAAAAATATTTTCTTACAAATTATACTCTTCTGCCACTCAGAGTAATGCCATTGTTGATCCATTTTACCTGGTCTAGGCAAAAAATCAGAATAATCTAGATTTGCATTTTTGAGAATCATAAAATTATTTAATCGGTTCACAGATGCGGTTACAGTGATATCGATTGCTATTGTAGTTATCGCATTTTATAATTAGCTAGCATAAGATGTTGCATAGTTGATATTTGTTTTTGAAGAATTTTAATCGACTCTCATTATCTGCCCGGATTGATGTTCTTTTTTCTTTCTACCTGCTCTTGTCTAGTTAGTTCATTTTTTTTAGAAATTGTGTTTTTAATAGTTTAGATGATCACCAACTTGATTATATTATTTTGATTGAAAACATGATTTAATATCATTTAATAAGAAAATTTATTATGGAACTCCTACTATTAAATAATAATGTTAAAAGAAATTACTATCATTTTTTCGCTATTGATGGTTGCTTCATCTGCCGACCCTTTTTATGAATTCAAAAATAGCGCAAGGGCACAGACAAATGGAACTGCTGATAATCAGAATAGCAGCAATCAACAATCTGGACAAGTGTTTATTCCTGTAGAGGATCTGGTTACATCCAAAACTTCGCAAGGTATGGTCGAAGTGGACGGAGCAGTAAGGAATAACAACACATTTGAATTGCACAATATTGAAATCACTGGGGAATTCTTTGATAAGAATGGAAAAAGTTTGGGTAAATTCAGCGAATATGTTACTCAGCCATCATTCTTACTAAAACCAAATGAAAAGCACTCTTTTAACTTGTTTGAGGTCGTTAATCACAACAGATTGGCAACTACTAACATAACTGCATTTGGAGATCCTGTTAACTAATTATTTTTTTATTATAATAAATTTTAAAGACAATTAAATAAGCTGACTCGGTGTGCTAAAGGGTAGAGGATGTCTATTTTAATGATGCAAAATAATTCGTTCATCCGCATTCCGTGAATTGGATCAAATTTTTTCAACATCAACCAAATAAAGGTCATCCAAATATTTAATATCCATGAAGTTTCATGATGATGTGCATCATTTAGGCTTGATGCTTGCATTCTGGTGAGTTAATATATACTCATCTGGATGCAGTCTGTTGATTTGTATTTACAATTATTAGGAAATAACGATATTCACTTTTATAATATCAAATTCCAACAATATATTTGATTCACATACTCTTACTATACTAATACCTTGCAGGAATTGAGTGATATCCCATTAGTTATCATAGATGCCTGATAGATTTCGTTCTTTTTATGGGATTTAGATGACAAAATATTTTACGGTAACGGAAATTCATGTAACAATGCTAAAACTCGGATTTACCCGAATCCATAAAAGAAATAATACTCTCATCTTCAATGTAGTCGTACGGACTATACAAATCCATTCTAATATCTTTGAGCCGCTCGATCCAATGGTCTATAGAGTTGGGTAGGATGAGAGATGAAGAGGCATGAATTTTTCTACTGCCTGTGCATTCATTACATATTTCAGGCTAATCTAAAAAAATATGTATTATCACTGGATCATTTGTTTTAAGGCCGAACAGAAGATAACACTATTTTGGATCATCGAGGTTTACCGTTAACTTTGCATGCAATCGCTAATCGTTAGAATAAAAATTATTATTTATATCATGCTTTTTAGTCATGGTAGTAACTTGGTGTATTACAAGAACATTTCTATTCATATATTTTTACCACTATTATTCCGCTCTACCCATTGTTTAAAAGATATACGTGGTAAATTAAACAAATCAGTAGTTCGAGTGTAAATACCATTCTTGTTCATCCTCCCAACTGGAGATATTAGATCGGTAAGTACCGTTTGTTTTTCATAAGGATCTACAAATTCTTTCTTTATATGCACATAGACAATTTCTCCCAATACTATGCGAGTATTTCCGATTTCTACTGTACTTGCTAGTCGGCATTCAAGGTTTGCTGGCGACTCTGCAATTCTTGGAGGCTTTACCTTTATGGAGGGTAACTTGGTTAGCCCGGCGATTTCGAACTCGTCAACTTCAGGTGGAAAATCAATGGATGTAATGTTCATTTGATCTAAAATACTCTCGTTTACAACATTTATCACAAATTCCTTAGTTTTCTGGATATTATACCCGGAATCTTTCAAATCATTTTTTCTAGTTTCGTCTTTTCCAATACCGATGGCTACAATAGGAGGGTCATTTCCCATTAAATTAAAAAATGAAAAAGGAGCAGCGTTTGGGATTCCTTTATTACTCAATGTTGAAATGAGGGCAATTGGTCTGGGAGCAATTAGAGAAACTAAAAGAGTATATCTAAGAGGTGCTTTCATCTCAGAGATATCAAATTCCAAAGTATCCATTTAATGTATATAACAATTACTTTTTATATTCTCATGGACTGTGAATTTCATCTCTTTGATGGTCTTTTAAATTAAGAGGCATCCGAACAGGATCAAAACGATTTGAGAAAAAATAGATACTAGTAATTCTATATCCGTTGCGATTAATGTAGTTCTAAAGATCGATTCCAGCAAACACAGGTCTTAATATAAAAGACTGATAATATTAAATAATATTAAATAGAACAAAACTGAAATGGGATTGTTATTTTAAAAGAATATAAAAAAATAGATTATTGAATATCTGGATCGGGAATTAGATTCTATTCTATTTTGATTTCCTTACCTGCGGGTTTAGCAACTTTCTTTTTGTCGAAAGTTATTTCCAATATGCCATTGTTATATGCCGACCTTGCAGTCTCGATATCTGCTACCTCTGGTAGTTCTATATTCTTATGATATTTTCTTTGAGCATTCTTTGATGTAGTTACCTCAACTTGTGAGTCATATCCTTTTATTTGAATGTCTTCTTTTTTGATACCGGGCATTTCAACCACTACTTTGACCTCCTTATCCGTCATGTTCACATCAACTAAGGGTTCTCTTTCTGCAGAGATTTGGGACGGTTGCTCCAAATGCGATCCTCTATTTTGTAGATCGCGGTCCTTTAGAGATTTGACATTTCCAAATTCTCTTACATGTGGTTTACCGTCAGGTCCAATAGTCATGGAATATCCATAAACTATGGGCCCTATTTCTCGAACCTTTTCACCTTCTTTTGTTTCATATTCCCTTACAAGTTCTTTGGGAGCGTTATTTGATATATTGTTAAACACATCAAACATTCTGTTCATTTCCTTATGGATATCATCAAAATCGCTGAATCCATATCTATTAAAGAATCCTAAACCTCTTCCTCCATCTTTCCCTAAACTTATTTCAAAAAATCTGTTAATCCAATCGCTTGGTATTATATCCCTATTACTCATATACCTATATATGTAATATACATTACATTATATATAGTTTTCTTACATTATGTAATAGTAATATATCTGAAAATACGGTTTACAATTTTAAATATTGTTTGTGCAGAATCACAAGTTAGTAGAAGCCGAGGCAATATACGTGGAGTTTGTGAATAATCTTGCAATGTGAATAATCTTGCAAATTTGATCATGTAAATTATTCTAAGATCAATATGAAAAATTTATACTGGTTATTCTAAGATACTTGTTTTCGTATTTTTATAATTATTTAGATCTTCAACGATAGGATTGGTTATTTACATCTTTTTAGCAATTCCATATACCATTATAAAAGGTGTCTGGGATTTTTAATCATCGATGAGTTGGACTATTATGAAACAGCCCTCACATTCTTAATTGTCTAACATCTAGATAGTGGAAAAACGTATTAAAGGTGGGGATGTATTACCTTGGTGCTAGTTAAGATTGATGAAATTAGCGATGTAGAACTCAAGGTAAAGGCTACACTACTCGATATTGACGATCTTGGATCTGTGGTTCCAATAAAAGATCTTGAATTGAATCTACCATCGCATGATGAATCAATATTTAACATTTTGAAGGCATCTACTCACGTGATCATTTTTACTAATGATCCTCCAATTGGATCCAATCCTACAATAATATCTGCCATTAACTTAACTGATGACGAGTTAAATCAAGAAAAAGAGAACATGATCAAAGTTGCAAATGATAAAAAAAATAAATTAGAGTAAGAATGCGATCTTCATTGTCCAGTTTGATCATCATGTCCATTTATTGAATTTGAAATATTTGGCTTAGAAATAATAACTTAAATTCTTTAATTCACTACCTCAAAACAAATCTCACAGGCAATACTTGCCCACTCCATAATCCACTAACTATAAATCATTCCTTGGATTGGGTTTACCTATGAGGCAAAAATTGGAAATTACATGGAAATCTTGTAAAATGAACGAGGGAAAGCAAAAACAAAACATCAATAGCTGTTCCATGTCATACAAAAATGAGATAAATAATAACATCGTTATGCGCCCTAATAAAAAAGTGATATTGTGAGATGGTCTCAGAAAGATCCATAGAGCCCATTGAATATGATAGAGGTGGTACGGATCCAGGTCCACGCAATAAAGAATTGGACCGCCAAAATCCAGACATTCTTACACCGCCTAATACTGACTCAGGTACATTACCGAACTTAAAATTTTCGTTTGCTTTGGCACACAATCGACTTCAGAAGGGTGGATGGACAAGACAAATAACAGCCAGAGAGTTACCTATCGCCACTACGCTCGCTGGCGTTAATATGCGATTAAATGCCGGAGGAGTACGCGAATTACATTGGC
>DATEOO010000085.1:0-5985 GCA_035274085.1 Candidatus Nitrosocosmicus sp. | reverse complement strand
TGTTTTGTTTGTTATCTTCATAGAAGAAAGATATGATAACTTTAAACTATAGATTCATCCTTAAGTGAACAGAGCCCTTTGGACCTTCTGATTGAATAAATATGATCAGCTTCTCATTGCATAAGATTTTATTAATTCGTTCATAGTAATCAAAAATAGCACGAATTTATTTATTTAATAAAGTTATAACTGGTATTTGGTCCACCTGTTACATCCCTAAGAATGTTTTTATATCTTTCCAAAGTAAAAAGCCTGTATGGCTATTTTTCTTGATGTTCATAAAGTGCCATTTAAAGAAGAAAATCTCCAAGAGCTTGTAAATGCTCCGGCCGATGAGTACGGTGTTACACATGTTAACTTATTTTACAACATGGAAGCGGGCGTATGTTTCTGTTTATTAAACGCACCTGATAAGGAGGCAGTCATAAAGCATCACGATAAAGTGAATATAGAATGCGAATGGATCACAGAAGTTAGCATGGCAACAGGTAACGAATCTCTAAAATATGGTAGCCGCTGAGTATATTTGAAGTTAGAAAATTAAGTCAGCTGATAAAATTCATTGTGTTGTAGTAAATATCCAAATGTGAAAAGCACAAAACTAGTTGAGAATCTACAATTTATAGTAATTGCTATATGAGCAAGCAAAAGAGCAAAGATAATCTTATATCTGTTGATTGGTTAATAACCTAAAGTTATCAGAGTTGCCCCAAGATATTGGCATAAAGGAAGTTGATGTAAATCACACACTTAATGAAACCCTAAACCTAATATCTAAAATTTTTTCTAATACCCAGCGAAATTTAGAAATAATTGCAAGTCACGATTGGATACGCCATTTAGTCGAAAACCCATCAATTTTTACTCTTATAAAGAAATTGAAATATCGCAGTATTGATACTAAGATTGTAGTTGAAATAAGTAAGATGAATGTTAATTCTTCAAAGCGGCTTATGAAATATTCCGATATAAAACATTCAGATGGATTAGTAGGATGCAGCTTTAGAAACGAACAATCGTACTGTTCTTGTCATATCTCAGAAAATAAATTAATTGATCCGCTGGACGAAATAGAATCGTCAGAGAAATTGACCAATTTTTTCTATGTTGATAATATCCATTTTGTCAAACAACAAGAAATTTTATTTAAACCTTTATGGCGTGAATCCATTCCAGCAAGGGAAAAAATAACTGAAATTGAAAAAGGCGTAATGGAAGTCATATTAAACCACGAATCCCAATCAGAAATTGACATCGATTCGAACAAAATACTTTTTCGCGTAATGGAATCTTGCGTAGATCAAATACTAATATTAATTCCTACTACTGATCTCTTTTGGAGTTTTTATTATAGCAATATATTAGTTTCAATTTCAAAGATGTTGATCAAAGATGTGACTGTTAAGATCTTAATTCATCTGGAAGGTGGTCAAACGACTTTAAAAGATGAAATTCGATATAAACTCAAGGAATTATCTCGGGATTTGGATATTAATACTAATTTTTTCTCAAAAAAAATTCCTCAATCGCATTTATCACTAATCGTAGATAACGTAGTCATGATAGAAATTGATTACAACAAAGAAAAATCTGTTCTTTCTGCAGTCCCTCAGAACCCTAGAGTGTCCTTTTCTATTAATGATACTCGAGTGTCATCCTCATCGTCAGTTTTTGATATATTGTGGATACAATCTGATTTTGAGAGACAAAAAAAGATAAAACAAACATATTTTGATATTTTTAAAGGATTCGATATGAAAAGCGAAAATTATAGTAGGGACTGGAATTTTAAAAAGAAGAACAACAAATAGTTTTACTATCTATTTTAACATACTCAGATTAATGAAGCTTTGTTCAAGTCAATCATTGAATTTAATAAATTTGATTCATTTTATGATAAACAAATATATCTATTTATTTACAAATCTTATTCCATATAGAATATTCTTACATAATTCTCTTCTGTTATCTTAAGGTTTTGATCAATGTTTTTACTAATTTTAAATACGATATCTTCTGCATAGGAGAATATATAATCAACCTATTATACCTTAACTCGCTTTCAGATCAAACAGATTTGTATTACTATAATTGGAAAAAGTTGTAATATTTCTGTTGATGTAATGGTCTAGTTTTGTTTTCTTCTACCCCCTATTGTCTTGACTCAGTCTAGAGGTTAATTCTCTTGACAATTCTGTTAATTCATGTGCATAAGAAAAATGACTATAATTTAATATTACTTATTATTACAGAGTTAATTCTATCAGTAGTATAGCCTTATTTGAATAAACCAAAAAACCATAATAAATCAAAGATCAAAGATAGTCTTCTCAGTCTAACATTAAAGTCTTGTTCATTACACCAAAATAAATGTCAATGATTGACTGCGTGTCAATCACTTTATCATGAGCATAAAAAATTAAGTTAAGTCTTGCACTTGCCTGCACAAATAAATAAATCATTTACATATTGTCAGCTTTAGGAAGTACTACAAATTTAAGGAGTACGACTTGTTTCTAACATTCCTTCTTCCATTAAGTTCTCTTTTTCTGAGGCGGAAGGCATTTCTAGACCAAGTTTCCCATATCCTTCAGCAAGTTTTTCATTTACATGAACTACTGCAGTATTAATGTTTTCATAAGCGCTGCCTACTCTTTCTGGAAGAGCGTCTGCTTCTTGTTGAGTTGTTATAACGCTACCAGGAGGGACAAATTTGTCATCTGCTACTTCTACTCCACCTGTTATAGTACTTGAAACTCCAACTGCCACATTATTTCCAAGTTTTGCATCAAATACTAAACTTTCCATTCCAACAAATGTATTATTTCCTACATAAGCGGGTCCATGTATTAAAACACCATGTGCTAAGCTTGCATTTTCACCCACATAGACAGAATACCCGTGATCAAATCTGGTGTCATTGCCTAACAAACGGTCACCATTGCTTGCAAATCTTCTATCATCTAGATTGTTTCCATCTACTGTAGTTTCCAGTCCATGAATTACAACACCATCTTGCAAATTGGAAGATGGCCCGATATGAAGTGGTGTTCCTTCATCCCCTCTACATACGGCTGTGGGTGCAACTAGAACATTTTGCCCTATGTAACAATTTCCAATAACTACTGCAAATGGATGGATGAATGCAGATCCTTGTATGGATGGAGAAGTCATGTTGGAATTAAAGTCGGTAATAACATTTTCGTGAATATTTGGCCATTGGTGATTGTTTGAAGCAACTTGTTCACCTTGTTGCAGCTGTGACATATTCCCTTGTCCATAACTTTGAGGTATTATTGTCATCAAGATAGCAAGCCCTGCTATCGCAATTATTCCACTAAATATTTGATAATTTTTTCTATACATTGCTATTTCCTTGACATATCGAATTTAATAGTCAGAGTGAAAAGTTATTGATTCTTTATCTAAATTTTTTATAAAAATGAAATTTCAACCCTTGTACTAATTGATCTAGTTCAATGATAAATCATAGTCACAATGCAAAAAGGAAACAAAATAAAGATTATCCCTAAATTATTAGGTGACGAGCAAGTTACTCCTACGGAGGACGAGTCTAACAAGAGACAGGTTATTGTAAATTACATCATTGGTTGATTGAGATTTACTTAGCATGTTTCATGTTTTTGTTGATCAATATTATACTAATACTAATTATCAATAATTGATCCCGATTTATATCCATATTGACACTGTTTCAGTTATTATCCTCTTCTACTTGTCTGGATCGTTGTAGTATGTAGGATCACATGTATACTTGCATAAAACTAAAAATTCTTTTGAAGATTCTAAGAATACCACTATTAATCTTTCTTCAATTTCTCTGCAACTTGATAACTATCAGACTTTGTCTTATTTTGATAATCTATGATGGGTTCATTATACTTAAACTTGGGTTCATACTAATTCAGTAAATCAGACAAAAAAAAGAGTGAGTTGTCTATTGCATGAGAATAAGTAAAAAACTAACTTGCTCTTACTTTGTACGCATTAATTCTCCCCTTATCTCACCATCCGGATGTTGGACAGTGTGAATGTTAACATAAGTACTATTACCCTTAATTGCTGTTAATAAGTCAGAAATTGCTTTTCCCTGTAACGGGCCTTCCAAATTTATTCCTGTTAGAGTACCATTTATAGTAAGCCCATTTTGATTTGGATTTTGTGTAGGATCGAAAGTAAATAGAGTCACTACAATGGGTCCGTTTTCTCCCAGAATCCCGCTATGGATATGAGCTTGGGTTACATTCTGGATACCAGAAGCATTAACGATGAAGTCTACTGTATCATTGTTTGGGAGTACGGGGATAAATCTTGCCTCTCCTGTTGCCTGAGTATCTACTGCTGGAACTTCCTCTTTGCCAGTTAGGTTAGCAATAAAATCGTGGTTAGCTAATGCTGTTGACGTACTTGAAATTGCTAATACCGCAAATACACTTCCTAGCGCTAGCGAAATGGTTAGAAATAGCATTTTGTTATTTTTGGTTGTCATCTACTTATAGTCAAGAATATGATATATAACCACTTTGTTGGACTTCTTAGTCCTCTAGAAATCCATGTGACTACAAATTATTACAAGATATTTTATATAATTTAACCAATAATTATCGAATGACCATGATTTCGATCACTCTAATTTTCATTTGAATAGCGTCACACATTTTTTACAGATCATAAGCCATACTTTGTATTGCTATGTTTTTGTCGAATCATGATTGTGTATGTCACAAGAACAATTTCATTTTAAAATCAGAACAACTTGCTACAATAAGAAAATGACTGTATATTACAAATGTGGCTACAATGTTCCTATGGTAAATTGGTGTTTGTCGATCATGGAAGCCGGTATGCTATATGTATGACCATGCCTTTGGCTTTCATCCCCATGGTGACAACTCTATGAAAGAGTAGTATCGTTATCAATACTATTTTAGGATGAGGTTGCATTTTTTAGACTATCTCTCGAACCCCTGATAACAGGCCATTTTTCCTTTCGCAATGAATCCATCACGTTATGATTAAGATTTAGGTGAGCCTTTACAAGTTCTTTGGGCGTCAAAGCCATCCACTGATTTAGCGAAATATCTTGAAAACGACAACTTTTAAACATCTCTAGGAATCGCAATGGTTTATCACCTATATTTTCGACGTAGTGCCCCATTGCAAATGGAACGTATCCAACATCCCCTGCTTGATAGTCAAAGGTTCGTGCTTTACCTTCTGAAGCGAATACTCCCATTCGGGCATATCCATCAATATAATATTGCCATTCATCAGTATTTGGATGCCAATGCATCTCTCGGATGCCTCCTGGTTTTACCTCCACAAGTCCTGCCGCAATGTTAGTTGCTACTGGAAAATTGGATGAATCGACTAGACGAACAGTACCACCACTAGTTACCAATGGCTGTTGATTCAAAAAATGATAACTAAATGATCTCTGTCCTCGATTACTGACAATCTTGTCATCTTCTAACGGGCCCGGGATCTGAGTAGGAAACATATAGTACTTGTGATCAAGTTCGTGCATCGGAATATTTTCGAAATCGATCATTGGCAAACCAAAATTCTTTGCCAGGACTTCTTTAGGAGTATGGGCAAACCAATCAGTAATGAGGAACGTTGAATCTTCAGAAAAAAGGCCATCGTCAAAAACGAGGAGAAACTCACAGCCTTCTTCTAACCCTTGTATTGAATGAGGAATACCTGGAGGAAAATACCATATATCTCCAGTACCTACATCGTCTAAGAAGTTACAACCGTCTTGGTCTATTGCGCTGATTCTTGCCCGTCCGTTGAGCATATAAGCCCACTCCGTTTCCTTGTGCCAATGTAATTCGCGTACTCCTCCGGCATTTAATCGCATATTAACGCCAGCGAGCGTAGTGGCGATAGGTAACTCTCTGGCTGTTATTTGTCTTGTCCATCCACCCTTCTGAAGTCGATTGTGTGCCAAAGCAAACGAAA
>DATEOO010000084.1:0-4491 GCA_035274085.1 Candidatus Nitrosocosmicus sp. | reverse complement strand
AATTAACCAGTATCCTATTATCATATAATAATATGTGACCTGGATATATCTATTAGAAGGAACAGAGCTAATGATAGATTTAATACAAATGGGAAAAAAATTAAAGAATCAGTACAAGTGAAGATGAATAGTAAATCAATTCCGTGTGCTACGGTATGATTATCATCGGTACTATAACTGAATTAATTTGTGATCATGTGATTATGCTTTAGAACTAAATTTAATCTTATTCCATCTGATATGTACTATTTAGGATACTGTCCAAGCTCTTATTTTTATGTTCTAATGAATTTTCCTTTGCCACATAACTAAAATGTCAACTAAGCAAGAACACGTTGTAATAGTGATACTTAATAGAATTACATTCAATTTTAAGGCGTATCTGTCATAGTTTAAGAAATAGAAAACCAAATGAATTTTATCAATTTGACATATTTAGGGATCTATTTGTAACCATTCATTCGAAATTGGTAATATTTGTTCAATTCGAGGCTAATGCAATCAAGTCCTAAATTTAAGTAAACTCCTCAAAAAGAGAAATATCAGTTAACACGATTTTCTTTGAATAAACACTTTTGATAATGAATGTGATATTCCTAAAAATAGAACGAAGAATGCCATATAGTAATGTCACAATTTAATAAATAATTGCAAAAGAATGATTTCCATTTCCAAAATTGTAAACCGCTTCTATTGTGGATTTTCGATAGAAATCTTGATTTTAACATCAAACTAGGATTATCATGCAATTCAAATCCTTTCGGACATTTACTGACAGATTGTGTTTCTTTGTTACTTAATAATGGATTAATGGTTATTATTAAGTGGGCGGTTTATGAATATCATCTCAATTCTCGTCAGAATTTAGGTCCTAATTCCCTCTGACAATCTAATAGTTCAAATAAATTGCTATTGACGCCGGTTGAAATTAGATAAAACAAACTCATCTGAGGCCAGGAAATATCGTTTCAATCTCTTTAAATATTTGCTCTTTCAACAGGACATATTGGGTGATAGTAACAAGGATTTAGTATATGCCACTATTCTTCAATGGTTAAGAGATTACAGATATACTATAAAGGAAGAAAACCTAAGAACTAGTTCATCAGAATACTATGCAAAGGTATTTCCTCCAAATCAAGATTTAAAATTTTTTGAAATTGTCTCAGACGCTGATCTTAGAGATGGATTCCTACTGCGTATGAGTGTAGCATTCAACCCAAAGGATAGGAGTGACTTTGAACATCTAAAGGAGGAGGTTCAAAATGATCTTTTTATCCGGATTCACAAGATACTGTCACCGATCAGATTGCTCTGTAAAATTGAAAATGCAGTTATAAGCGTGGAGAAGTACTTGTTTATTGATATAAATTCTATAGGATGTAAACAATATTTATGGGATAGCGTAATTGAAATGTCAAACGCGATGTATCTAATTGAACTTACATTTTATGAATTCATAGGAGATCTATTTCCAAAAAAGGAATAAGTAACCAGTAAAATAAGTTAAATTTACGGTAACCAACATATGCTGATTTAGGACTGGTCTGTCAGTGAACCCTTCTTTATTTCGCTGGTGTCATAATCCTCTGATTCTGATTATCCATTAGTAGGTTGATACCGGGAGTTTACAATTTTGGAAGGATCACAACTCCCAATTTCTTGTTCTAGTATTATTGTAAAGTAGTGCAGTATATGATGTTTAATATTTTTTTAATTAACCAGTATATCCTATTATCATATAATAATATGTGACCTGGATATATCTGTTAAATGGAACAGAGCTAATGTCCTTATACCATGATAACATAAGTACCAAGTCATGCAATGTTTGTTTTCCATTCATCGGTTCTTTCTTTAACTGCAAGTCATACAGTTTTTGTGAACAAGCCCACAAAATTTCTCTAGCAGCCACTTATTCCCACATTATTAAGCCATTGATCGTACTACTTTAGGAAGCAATTCATGATTTAAGGAGTATTAAATGAAATAATGCATCCTTAAATGACTGCCAAGTTGGATCTCATCATCAAACTCCATAGCGCAATGCCTACAATGATAAATCCCAATTGATTCTCCATTTGTTCGCTTCAATATGAGTATCGTATTGTTAGAATTTTTATCTCTAGTAACAACATATTCAGTGAGTGAATTTCTTAAGATCAAGTCCCTGATTTTATGTTTAATTTCATCGATATTTTCTAAATTATCATTCAGCTCTATGCCTTTAACTGTAGCTGGGTCATAGTTGGTTCTACTTTGAGCATCTCCTGTGTTCAAGTTTTCAGAGTATATAATATTGTAATAATTTGTATGATTATTATCATTTGGGTAAAACTCTAACTCCATATCTCTTAATACGGAGGATCTAGTATTAGCATCCATATTTTCTAAGTTTATATAAACAGCCAATACAAGGTATTTGGATGAGTTCTTTTTATCTATTATCTCTAACCAATCCATATCCCTAATTTTTAATTGGAACAGGCTAATTGTGAAAAACTTTGTATCTATACATTTAAAATAAATTTAGTCTTGAAATATGAAAAATTTCTATGCCTTTATATTGTTTCATCTTATGTTCTTACTCCAACTTTCTCTTTTATGAAACAAAGAAGTCGAACGGCCGAGAGATTCGACGCGTCTTAGTGGATCATTGTTGATAATTTGTCATTCCAATTTTCGAATATTATTCGTATTTACTGTCTTTTTTTGCCTGAAATCGAAATATCTATGGATATAAAGTTTATAAAAATTGAAATGTGGATATTTGAATTTGACTCAACCGGGGGATCGCCTACAATTAATGCATATTTTACTCAACACAGCGCAGCTATAAAGTATGATCAACTAGACTGAATCTGTTTTTGTTTAGTCGGAGCTTTCTTTTTTGTAACCATCAACGCGACACCTGATAAAATTATGACCATCGCTATTATGGTAATTAGGGTTAGATTTTCATGCAATACCACTACTCCTAGGAGCACTGCTATTACAGGACTAACATAGGCAAATGTGTTAGCAAGAGATGCGGAGGTTACCCTTAGTAACCAGTAGAAATCGGTAAACCCGACTATCGTTATTATTCCTATCAAGTATATTTGGGCTACTATTGACTGGATAGATATCTGCATCAAATCCAGATCTCTATACTCGCCGAATAGGAAGCTTACACTGGTAAGCATTAGCCCTCCGGTTATCATTATCATTCCTGCCGAAGCCAATATACTTACTGGGAGTCGCGCTTT
This sequence comes from Candidatus Nitrosocosmicus sp., assembly GCA_035274085.1. Lineage (GTDB taxonomy): Archaea > Thermoproteota > Nitrososphaeria > Nitrososphaerales > Nitrososphaeraceae > Nitrosocosmicus. The sequence continues at coordinate 1,243 of DATEOO010000084.1, read as the reverse complement.
AGTTGAATAAATGGATCCAATCGCCCACGAAATCGAACTAATTATTAACGCTGCTGTTCCAATTGGATCGAGGTCTCCTGAACCAATTGAAGGACCAACCAGTAGCATTAGCCCACCAAAACCTGCAACCAAGCCTAGAACGGTTGCTCTTGACATTTTCTTACCCAGGGTGTTTCTCTTAAACCATCGGTAGATCACATAGCCTATAATCGCTACCCATAATGGAATGGTAGAATTTAACAATCCTGTCATACCAGAGGACAAGTATTGGGCTCCCCAAGTTAACAATCCTTGTCCCCCTAAGAACAAGGTAACCCCTAAAATGAGACTGTCCTTCCACTGGTGGAGAGTAATGCGCTCCCTAGGTACCTTTACCGATGACCGAACCTGTTGTCCTACATCATGAATTTTCTGTGAAAGTTCGACGTCATGGTGTTCCCACAATCTAGGTCTGTTGACTTGAAGAAAATAAATTGTGAACAATATTGCACCGGCTATACTAAAGCGTAAACCAGCACTCAAAAGAGGAGGAATTGTATCGATAGCCACTTTAATGGCAAGAAAGCTGGATCCATTAATTATCCATAGCGAAATCAAAATTAACCATATTTTGGTTTGGTGATTCAAATTCATTTTATTTTTATGTTTACTGAAGGCCCGTAGTAAGGAAATAAATGTTTATTAAAAAATCTCTATAACCATTAAAGACTTCAATAGATATTGACTCAGTCTCTTTCCCAAAACCTTCAAAAATCCAAAATTTATAGGATAAACGAGCAGAGTACGCGCCTCGACAACTCAGGGAATTACTGAAGAAAATCAATGATCTTTATTATTGCATATAATCAAATTACCCTTCACAGGTCAGTAATTGACAAGATACATATCCATCTGTAAAATGATTTTGCTTGTTTGGGTATGATTACACTGTACGACATTTGGCTAACCACTTTAGATTATCATTACTATGAGGGATGCTTGTATTCTATTCTATCAGAACTACTTCCAAATGATTGCCTTTATCCTAACCCATGATACTCGATCTTTTTCTCTAGAATTAATGATTTCAATTTGTCTAGTTCAATTTGCAAAGTGTGTAATTCTTTTTTCTTACCTTCAACATAAACATCTACTTGGTGAATAGAAAATTCCATGTCCCGATGCAAATCTATGAATTTCATGTATTTCATTAACAAAATCTGAAAAAGTTTGGTTTGTTTTAAAGGAATGAATATCTATATCC
>DATEOO010000083.1:0-2069 GCA_035274085.1 Candidatus Nitrosocosmicus sp. | reverse complement strand
GAAGAAAATAAAAATTCCAAAATGTATAAGGATCTAAATAAAACAATTCATGGCGCATTCGAAATGGCATTACTTGTAAAAAGAAATAAATATGATCAAAATATTTTAGACAAGCCAAATATCAAATAATTAAATTCAACTCATGATGATTGATGATTCTTTATAGAAACTTTGTTAAATATTTGACAATATGGCACTACATATATGAGATATTAATAAGCGGGAAAAAATTTGATTTCTAAATTTTAAAAATATTTATATCATCACATTGTCAGATTATGGTTATGAATGTAAATAATTCCAATAATTTATCACATTCTTCAAATGACGATGATAGGTCATTTCAACATTATGATTTAGATGGTATAGATTTTAAAATAGTATTATCAGGAGATAAAACAGGCGGAGAATATTCATTGCTTGAATTACACTTTCCAGCAGAAAAAGAAAATGAAATACCCTTGCATATGCATAGTAGGGAAAACCTCGTAATCTATATCTTGGAAGGAAACTTTTCATTTAGATATGGTAACGAGAAAATAGAGAGAAATCAGGGAGCGGTTCTAAAATTTGAAAAAGATACTCCACATTCATATAAAAAAACTGGAAAAACTCCAGGACGATTATTAATATTATACTTTCCAGCAGGCTTTGAAAACTTTTTCCAAGATTTGGGACTTGACCAAAAAAAGATGAAAAAGTCTAGCGAAGAGGATCAGGTATTATTACATGTATTGGAAAAAAAATATGGCGGAAAATTTGTGTTTGGATAAGATTGGATAAGACATATTCTATAAGATAATAGGAAAATGCCTGTTAAAATTAAGTTATCTATTATAATAATTAATTGGCTAACAGATTGAAAATAGAAAACAGATTTATCGTTTTATCAAATTCTAAAGTCAACTATAAAATCATATGTTATTAATACTCTCAAAAATCGCATAGAATGAACTTTTTGTGATTCTTTCTCTGGTCAGGGTTACTATTATCAAAATAATCCAAAATTAACATGAAGAAGAGGGGATTACTCCCAGAAATTCAAATAGAAAAAAAAGAGTTCTAAAAGATTATGGTAAAATCAGTAAATTTAACAACATAAGACAATAAGATATATTTTGATCCTCCATTTTTCCATATAATTGTGAAAAGATTTTTCTATTTCTTTGACGCCGATTCAATACAAATGGAGGCAATTAAATGAAGGCAGCAGTTTTTCGCGAACATAATAAAGATCCCGAGAAAGTTGTAAAAATAGAGGACATTGAAGTTCCAAAATTAAAACCCGATGAAGTATTGATAAAAGTCGAAGCAACTTCATACAATTATAATGATTTGTGGGCTATCTGGGGGAGACCAATCAAAGTTCCAATGCCCCATATATCGGGGACAGATATTTCAGGTACAGTAGTGGAATTAGGTGAACAAGTAACCTCTCTGGCCAAGGGAGACCGGGTGGTATCTCATGGTAATTTAAGTTGTAGAATTTGTAGTATGTGTACATCAGGTAGAGAATATGATTGTGAAAAAAGACTAGTTTGGGGTTTTCAAACTGGTCCTCTATGGGGAGGATATTGTCAATATGCTCATCTACCAGAAGTCAATGTAGCAAAAATAAGCGATAATATATCATTTGAGGACGCAGCAGCAGTCTCAATGGTAGGAATGACTTCCTGGCACATGCTAGTTGATAGAGCCAGAATAAAACCTGGGCAGACAGTTTTGGTAATGGGTGGAACAAGTGGCGTAGGAATGGTAGGTATTCAAATTGCTAAATTATACGATTGCACTGTTATTGCAAGTGCAGGCAACCAACAGAAAATGGATAAATGCTTAGAACTTGGCGCTGATTTTGTTGTAAACCACAGACAAGAAGACTGGTATAAGAAGGTAAGAGCCATGACTCAAAAAAAGGGAGTTGATATAGTGTTTGAACACATAGGCAAAACAGTATTTCCACAAGAGGTATCCCTGTTAAAAATGGGAGGGACTTTGGTATCTACAGGGGCCACTACAGGATATGATTCTACAATAGATCTGAGGTATCTTTTCTTCAGAGGAATAAACAT
>DATEOO010000082.1:0-2956 GCA_035274085.1 Candidatus Nitrosocosmicus sp. | reverse complement strand
CAAGCATCTTTTCATTGTTTTCAAGCTCAATAAAGCCATATTTGAGATTGGTTTTATACCTTGAAAGAGCCATAGAAATAAAGGCTTTATCTGTGATATGGTTTTCAATCATTTTATCAAGAGGGAATTCATAGACTGAATCGCCGTATAAACAAACAAATGGTTCATTTAAATGAGCAGCAGCAGTTTTTAATTGTCCAGCTGTGGCTAATGGTCTATCAGATCTTGAATACTTTATATTTATCCCGAACCGATTGCCATCTTCAAAATAATCTTCTATAGATCTGTGTAAATAACTCACACAAATGATAATCTCATTTATCTTTTTAGATTTGATTAGCCATTCAACCAAATATTCAAGCAGTGGTTTATTGCCCAGCGGCAACATTGGTTTTGGAATAAAGAATGTATAAGGTTGGAGTCTTGTCCCGAGGCCACCAGCTAGTATTACTGCTTTCACAAAAAATAAGAATACTAGTCATTATTTAAAATATTAGTTCTTAACATAACTTTTTAAAACTATTCTTATTTTATCTAAAACATCTTTAGGATTTTGTCCATATATAATAACCATCGGCTCCTTTCCAAAATCGCCGTCGTGATAAACAACCTCTGCATCCGTTTTTTTTCTAAAAGCCTCACTAATTCCCCACAGTATAGAAGAGCCTTCTATTTTCTTAATCGATTTTGTTTCTTTACTTCTAGAATAACTAGAGCACTTGAATTTGTTTTTGCAAATATTTACGATTTCTGCATTGTTCCGAATATTAATGGCAGATCTAATCAATGGATTGAATTTAACGGCTGCCAAAAGTGCATTCGACACATGTACTGAAGCTCCGAATTGGACTAAATTGGGGGTTCTAATTTCTTTTCCTAAATCGGTTAACCTGCCTACAACCCCAGCTATATCGTTAAAGTTTTTGGGGATCTCCACTGAATAAACGAAGTTTGTCTTCGTCTCGGGTACAAGTCTAAAAAAATTAGGAATTCTTTCTAATATTTTTACACAATGTTGCAATTCAATTAGAACTTTGAATTTTTCTGAATTCTCATACATGCGATCTAGAGGGTTTGAGACGAGTACCCCATCTCCAATTCGGTTTGAGCTTCTTAATGCCTCATACACGTAATTATTAGAAAGTTGGAAAGATTCACTAATACTATACCCCTTGACTAAAAAGGAAGCAATAGCAGCTGAAAAGTTACATCCGGTACCATGAGTTTCGTCTATTTCCAATCTTTTATGTACGATTTCGTGTGGCGAAGTGATCTTTTCTCTGAAAAGTAAGTCAATCACCTTCGAATCGTTGGTGGTATTATGACCACCTTTAATAATAATATTAGAAGCTCCTAACTTGAAAATCTCTGACGCAGCCTTAGTCATATCTCGCCTGTTTCCTATTTTGATTTTTGAAAGAAATTCGGCTTCCCTAAGATTAGGAGTTATTACATGCGCCAATGGAATGATCTCTCTCTTGTACTGCTCAAATGAATCCTCACCTAGTAATTTGACCCCGGTCCCAGAGGATATTACTGGATCAACTACAATAGGGTTCTTAAAGTTCTTTAAAATGGTCTTGATTGTATTTATAATTGATTTGCTATAGACAACTCCTATTTTTATAGCATCTGGTTTGATATCTTCTAAAGTAGTAACTATTTGATTTTTAAGAAATTTTGGTGGTACTACGAGGATATCAGAAATGGTCTTGGTATTCTGAGCAGTCAGTGTAGTTATTACTGTCGTACCGTATACACCCAGAGCCGAAAATGTTTTTAAGTCAGCCTGTATTCCAGCACCAGCAGAGGAATCACTTCCTGCAATCGTCATAACCTTTTTCAAGTTTTTAATTACCCCCTTTTAGTTGTCGAAAGCTCTAAATGAATGTCACTTGTCAGCATGGAAAGCATTTGCGTGAATTACTGTGTAATAAAAGATTGGAATTTTCTTCGCGTTTGATATTCAACACAACTTTAAACGAAGCTTAATAATTTGGATGAAAAGATTGTAATGTTAATGAGAGATGTTAATTAGAGTATACATGAATTCTCCATTAACATACAATAACAAGTTTTGTAACCGACATTATCTCGAAAATCCAAAGGATAACAAGCATGAGATCATAACTGTTAAATATGCATTTCATGTCAATTTTTCTGATTATTATTGAGTAAGCCTATGGACCTTGGTAGTTTAAAAGTTGGTTCTTATATTATTATCGACGGAGAACCATGCAGAATTGTATCCTATGATCATAGCAAACCGGGTAAACATGGTTCTGCTAAAGCCAGAGTGGCAGCAATGGGTGTTTTTGACGGTTCAAGGCATAGCTTAGTTGCTCCAGTTTCGGCAAATGTTGAAGTCCCACTCATAGACAAAAGGAGTGGACAACTCATATCAGTTGCTGGTCAAGTATTACAGATTATGGATTTAGAAACATTCGAAGTTTTCGAAACTTCTGCGATTGAAGATGAGATTAGAGATAAACTCAACCAAGGTGGCGAAGTTGAGTATTGGAAAGTATTAGAACGTGTAAAAATTGTAAGAGTAAAAGGGTAAAATAGATGTGATAAATATCCTAACTTAGACGATACTACCTCTACTACCCCTGGCTCAGAATTAAGAATATCACAAGGCAAGCATATAAAAATACTTTTGATTGACCAAAATGGTTAAAATGTGACAAGATATTGTATATTTGCATATTCTTTTATCTTAGGTATTATGAAAAACTTCAAAAAGTATGTTATGATGCATTTAAATAATAATAATGTTCACATTATTTAATTGGAACAGCAATCGAAAATTAAGTTTGATCTTCATTTACCACTTATATTAATTCATACACCCTACGGGTTAAAGTTCTTTGATAAGATTTCACAGACGAGGGCTGCAAGGTTTTATGCAAAATTCAATACTTATTTGATGCCCCTTATTACGATTATGGCTTTA
>DATEOO010000081.1:0-6317 GCA_035274085.1 Candidatus Nitrosocosmicus sp. | reverse complement strand
TTTTTCAATATGCACATATGTAGATTTCACATCTGGAATGGCTTTATCATCATTGTTGTTTTCAATTTGGTTGATAGGATTAGTGCTTTTGCTCTCGATTCTATTTTCCATTTCTAATACTTCATCAAGTCTGTCATTCTCTTGCTCTACTTCTCTTCCTCCTCCTTCTTGTACTTCTTTTTTTGATTCAAGATTAGTATTATCTTTTGATTCATCAAATTTTCTGTACTGGGCTATAATGTAATCACAGTTTTTGCATTTGTATTCTCCTTTTTCTTTTAATATTATGTTCTCACCCAAATCTTCGTTAGGGTTTTCAAATTCAAGATTAGGCGCTCCTTGATATTCTTTTTCACATTTGTTGCAATAATATTTTTTAAATCTATCTTTATCTAACTTGCCTATGCCTGCCAAAAAAAGTTCAGGACCACCTAAATTTGCTATCTTTTGTTCGTCGTCACTAACCTTTGCAATTGCATATCCTCCAGAACCTCTTAATTTTTTTTCGACAAATGTTTTTTCTTTACTCATGGTTACAAGGCCAATTAAACGGTGAAATTCAAATAATATATAGGTATCTTGGTTAGAACGTTATAATTCAAACCTTGTGAACAGAAAAAAATGTTAATCAGGGCCAACTATGGGTAATGCCTTACTAGAGGGCAAAGTTATTATTTTTTCTTGCTGGTCCTTATCTATCCTTTCAAATTCAAGTGTCATCTCAATAGGTGCGTTATATCTTGTACTCAGTTCTTCTGCAAGTTGAGCTATAGATTGCTTATCTGCAAATTCTTTAGATCCTTGCAAGAATCCTCTTGTTTGTTTATATGCTACTTTACCACCAAACTTCGAATTGAGAAAATTTGCGATATCTTGAACCTTTTCAACTGGTATCTCGTTGTAGTAGAAACATATTCCATTAACAGGTTCTTTATCAAATGGTGTTCCGTATCTATACCAAAATACGCCAAAATGCTCATGGTCTCCTTGTAAGCATTTAATCTCCCAATGATTTACATTATCAATCGGATAAGTTCCATCTCTTAAATCATTTAGGCTGAGCCTCCAGTATCTAACGCGCATGTTAATTTAGGGATAGGACTATGCATTTTATATTTGTAGATTTATTTTGATGTTCCGGATCTCCTTTTTGGTTTAAAGACATTATAGATTCCTTAATGTAACTTGCTAGAAAAAAAAGATATATGATAAAATATCACAGGTGAGAATTTTACAAACCGTTATAAATCCTTGTAATTTGTCTAAATCTATTTGGATAATAGATTGGACTTGTTAATGGAAATGGAACAACGCTTTGAAAATAAAGACGAGACATATTTTAAGAATTTAGTTAACCACCAAGACTACGTAATAAGAACTAGAGCTGTATGCATACTGGCAGATATTTCTGGAGAAAAAGCGATTGAACCTATTGGGCGAGTTCTATTAAATGATGCAGATCAACTTGTAAGACATGAAGCTGCCTTTTCTTTAGGCCAATTAGGACACTCAAGCGGAATAGAAGTTCTATCAAAAGCTGTGCTTGAGGATCCAAGTTTTTTTGTAAGACACGAAGCCGCTGTAGCATTGGGAGTTATAGGATCCGAGCAATCACGCAAAACCCTTGAACAAGTACTAAATGATGAGAGCGAAGAGGTAAGAGAGTCTGCAATGATAGCACTAGCAAATCTGGATTATATCGCATATGTAAAAAGGACCAACAAGTTTACAAGTTTGACTGGTGGATAATCAATGGATAATCAATGATTATTGATTCAAACTCAAGAAAAATAAGACATTCTTTTATATCCTATGGATGAGTTGGTAAATATAAAGATCGACAAATTAATATTGATTCTCGAAAAAATAGTACTATAAAATGTCTGATCTCAAACAAGATGAAGGCCTTACACTACTTCTTGAGGAAAAAGTAGACGAATTTAATGAGTGGCGGTTAGAAAATCTCACTATAAAATTAGACTTTACAGGAACTGATTTTTCAAATAAAGATATCTCTAACGCTTATCTTAATGGTGTTAATTTTACAGGGTGCGATTTTACAAATTCAATAGTGGTGGGCACTAATTTTGTACAATCTAATTTGTCAAAAACTACTTTTGAAGGTTCAGACATGTCTGATGCTTTGATTATGTATGCTACAGTAAGGGATTCCAATATTGTCAAAAGCCAATTAAGCAATACTAATTTCATGTGGTCTGATTTACAGAATTCAGATTTTAGGGAAAGCATTATGTACAAGACTATTTTTGTTGAAGCAGATCTTAGAAATGCCAATACCGAAGGACTAGATAAGAATAATGCTTATTTAAAATATGCAAAATTGAATGGAACTTCTTGGGAATAACATTCTTTTTCGATTACCTATAGACTCAAGCAACACCATTATCAAATAAGTTCACTGCAAGTAATTTCAAACCAAGTGACTTTACATTTTTCTCTATTTAAAAACCAAGTTAAGATTAACTTAGATTGATAACAAAAACCATTTTCATTTCATTTCATTTTTTTTCATTTTGTAAATGTAACAAGATCATTGCATCATTAGCTATACCATTTTTTGCAATTGATATATAATCTTTGATGAATGTTGAATAGTCGACCCAAAACGAATAATATTAACATAACATAGTTCTAACTGTGACTGTAATTGCAATTTCAATAATGCTGACTAAATATGTAAATGTATTGAATGCAAACGTAATACATTATAGAAGCTTGGATATAACATGATACTGGTCAAAAAATAGTATTTGTTATTGTGGTATTGTTAGGCTTGATAACAATTTTCGTACATATTCCCTTATCCGTCTTGTAAGCATCATTTTATATTGTTGTCAATGCAAAACAATCTAAATCATTTGATACCATTTTATATAAAAAATTAATATGTATGCCTAACTTTTTAGATAAGATGGAGGGAATAGGTACCGCAGAAGGATTGGAAGAGTCCACCAAGATAATTCTCAAAGTCTTAAATGGTTCTACAAACTGTCTTTTAATCTGTGCAGATCAGTACTGGCCTTCCGTCGCGATTGGCATAGAAGTATTTAACAAAGGGATGTTTGACTTGAAGAAAAGAAATGTAAAATGCAGGTTTATCACTGAGGTAACTAAAGAAAATATTGCTTTTTGTAAAGAATTATTAAAGATCGCTGCAGTACATCATTTACCAGGATTAAAAGGAAATTTTGCGGTAAATGAAAATGAGTACATTGCATCGGCGACAATGAAAAATTTACAATTATTATCTCAGGTAGTATACAGTAATTCAAAAGCAGTTGTAGAGCAACATAATTTCTTTTTTGAGAACCTGTGGGATAAATCTATTTCTGCAACTGAGAAAATTGACGAAATTGAGAAGGGCATCGTTCCTGAAATTGTAGATGTCATTAAAAATCCCATTGAAATAAAGAACATGTATTTTAATATTTTAAAATCCAGTATTAATGAAATAATGCTTATTCTTACAACTTCCAGTGTTTTTCTGAGAGAGGAAAACGATGGATTGATGTCAGCTTTGTTAGATGTTTCAAACAAAAATGTAAAAATAAGAATTATTACGCCATCATTTAGTAATGAAGAAAATAAGCTTTACAATCTAAGTCAAAAGGACAATATTGAAGTTAGGCGTATCGAATCGCCTTTTGATGCACCTATAAATATATTGGTCGTAGATGGAAAGTATTCGCTAATAGTGGAATTAAAGCATGACATGAAGCAGAAATTTCCCGAAGCAGTTGGCTCGGCAATATACTCTACAAGTCAAGCAAATGTTTTATCTTTTGTTACCATTTTTGATACATTGTGGAAACAAACAGAGTTATATGAAAAACTCAAAGACGCAGGTAATCTTAAAGAAGAATACATAAAGAAACTGCGACTGGCTGACAAAGCAAAAGACGAGTTTGTTAATATAGCTGCTCATGAACTAAGAACTCCAACACAAAGCATTTTGACCTTTGCAAATTTATTAAAATATGATGTTAATAAGAATGAATCTATAGAAGCGATTTATAGAAACGCTAAAAGACTAAACGTTCTTATAAAAAATATTTTAGATGTTACTAAAATCGAAAGTAACAAACTTATATTGCATCAAGAAAATTTTAACCTAAATTATTTATTAACCACAATCATAAAGGATTACACAAGCCAGTTAAAAAAACCTGCTTATAAACGGCGTATAAAATTGTATTATGCTTTACACAATGAAACCGTAGGACCTGATGCTTTAATTCATGCTGATAAGGAAAGAATTATCCAGGTTATTTCAAATTTGCTCGATAACGCAATAAAATTCATTGAAAAAGATGGATTGATCAGAATAACTCTTAAGATATCAAAAGGAGATAGTCCACATTCACACGGATGGGCAGAAATAATCATTAAAGACACCGGAAGTGGAATCTCAGAAGAAATCCTTCCTTATCTTTTTAGTAAATTTTCTACTAGATCGTTTCAAGGTACTGGATTGGGGTTGTACATTTCAAAGAATATTATCGAGTCTCATGGAGGAAGTATGTGGGCTGAAAATAATAAAGATGGGAGAGGTGCAATTTTCTCTTTCAAAATTCCATTGATTAAGACCGACCTGATTCAAAATAGTCATGGGGTGAGTATATGAAATGAAAAACAAAAAAAATAATACAAAAATTCTTATCGTAGATGATGAGGAAGACATTACCTTGTCTTTCAAACGTATCCTAGAAATCCATGGATTTGAAGTTGATGTGTTTAATGATTCTATGTTAGCTTTGTCAAAATTTAAGGTAAATTACTACGATATTGCACTTCTTGATATTAAGATGCCACATATAGATGGTTTTGATCTGTACAAGAAAATAAAAGAAATAGACAAAAACATTAAAATATGTTTTTTGACCGCTAGCGAGGCATATTATCAACAATTTAGAGAAAAAGACTATCATGAATTAAGTAGAGATTTATTTATCCAAAAACCAATTGAACTCGAAGAATTATTGAAAAAAATCGCCTATTTGATGAAATAATTTGATATTAGAATTGGTTTATTATCAACCCAAAGGACAAGTCTTCATAATTTCATAAATCCATGATATGTAAACTATTGTCTCATTATTGGGAAACTAGTTTCCAATAGAGCTATTTTAAACCTACTTTTTATAAGTCATATTAATTTGGTATGTTGAACTATCATGACCAACGTTTCAGGTATTTCGCTAAAAATGAGTCTCATGGATTGATATTGGTATATATTTGCAACAGCAAACAAAATTCATATATAGTACAAGATCTGTATTGTCCTTATAAAGATGATAGATGGCCTAAACGATCTATCTAATTATAATAGAGATAATACCTCTGAGAACGCTTTCAATAGTTCCAGTAGTGATATTTCAAGATCAAAATCTGATTCAAATAGTTTAACTAAAGAAAGTAATCAAGAACAAATAAATTTTATTAATTTCACACAACAATATTGTATAGGATTTATCGATATAATTAATTCTACTCAAGAAACTGCAAAAATAAAAGACCCCAAAAAATTAAGAAAATATTATTCACTTTTTTTGAATTCCATGAGCACCATACTTAATCAATACAACGGAAAAATAATCAAAAATAGTGGAGATAATTTGTTTTTTTACTTTCCAAAAACATCAAATCTTGGTAATCAACAGGCATTACAAGACGTTTTTGATTGCAGTGCCTCAATGATTGAATCAAACAAACCTTTGAATCAAGAACTGGCAGAAGAAGACTTACCTCCAATCAATTATAGAATTAGTATGAATTATGGATTAGTAGAAGTTGCCTTGGGGTCTAATAATAAGGAAGTAGACTTATTTGGCTCGGTAGTAAATGAATGTGCCAAAATAAACAGCTTGTCAAAATCAAATGGATTAGTAATAGGAAAGAACTTGTATAATTTATTAATCAAATCAACATTTGGTAAAGAAATTGAAATATCTGAGATTGAACTATCATTGGATGGTTGTAGCAAAAATATTACCTCCTATTACACAATAATGGATAATAGAAAAATCTTAGCCTCAAATAAACAAGATGAATCCCTCAAACATCAAGTGCCAAATGAAATCAAGAAACCTAGTCAAATAAAAAACAAACATTACAGCATCTTATTAATAGATGATGAGGAGGATATTCTATACACTTATCATTCACTGCTAAAAAAGGAAGGATATCAAGTACATTCTTATTCAAATCCTATTGAAGCTCTAGAAAACCTGGCAAAAAAAAATTCGCATAGTTATGACTTGGTGGTTATGGATATAAGAATGCCTGGGGTATCTGGA